>CALFYQ010000024.1 GCA_937952085.1 uncultured Paracoccaceae bacterium
GCCACCGGCGCGCCGGAGGGCAGGCCCGTCGCCCCGCTGATGGGCGGCTTCACCGACTATGACGGCGGCGTCACTTCCGCCCATTTCGCGCCGTCGAGCTTCTTCATCGCCTATCCGGACCACGGCGTGATCTATCGCTTCATCCCGAAGACGGCGGCGCATTCCGAGATGGAGCTGATCTGGCTCGTCCGCGGCGACGCGGTGGAGGGGCGGGACTATGCCCTCGACGCGCTCACCTGGCTCTGGCGCGTCACCACCGAGGCCGACAAGCGCATCACCGAAGACAACCAGCGGGGAGTCAATTCCCGCTATTACGAGCCGGGGCCTTACGCGCCGGTCGAGCCGAACGCGATCGCCTGGACGAACTGGTATCGCGGAGAAATCGCCCGGGCCTGAGCCCGGCGCCGGGAGACGGAATGCAGCCGAACATCCTCATCCTCATGGTGGACCAACTGGCGGGGACCTTCTTCCCCGACGGCCCCGCGCCCTTCCTCCACGCGCCGCACCTGAAGGCGCTGGCGGCGCGCTCCATCCGCTTCCGCGACTGCTACGCCGCGAGCCCGCTCTGCGCGCCGGCCCGCGCCGCCTTCATGTCGGGCCGCCTCCCCTCCCGCACCGGGGTCTGGGACAACGCCGCCGAGTTCTCGTCCGACGTGCCGACCTTCGCGCATTTCCTCCGCCGCGCCGGCTGGGCGACCGCGCTTTCCGGCAAGATGCATTTCGTCGGGCCGGACCAGCTCCACGGCTTCGAGGAGCGGCTGACGACGGACATCTACCCGGCCGATTTCGGCTGGACGCCGGATTACACGAAGCCCGGCGAGCGGATCGACTGGTGGTATCACAACCTCGGCTCCGTCGTCGGCGCCGGGACGGCGGAGATTACCAACCAGCTCGAATATGACGACGAGGTCGCCTTTCACGCGGTGCAGAAGCTCCACGACCTTTCGCGGCGGAAGGACGGCCGGCCCTGGATGCTGACCGTCTCCTTCACCCACCCGCACGACCCCTATGTCGCCCGCCCGAAATTCTGGGATCTCTACGAGGGTTGCGCGGCGCTGGAGCCCGCCGTCCCGCCCATCGACTTCGCCGCGCAGGACCCGCATTCGCAGCGGCTGATGCTGGCCTGCGACTACGAGAAGACGCCGATCTCCGACGAGGACGTGCGCCGCGCCCGCCGCGCCTATTTCGCCAATATCAGCTACCTCGACGAGAAGATCGGCGAGATCCTCGAGGTGCTGGAGCGAGGCGGCTTCGGCGAGAACACCGCAATCCTCTTCCTCTCGGACCACGGCGACATGCTCGGCGAGCGCGGCCTCTGGTTCAAGATGAGCTTCTTCGAGGGCTCGGCGCGGGTGCCGCTGATGCTCGCCGCGCCCGGCCTCACGCCGAAGCTGGTGGAGACGCCCGTCTCCGCGCTCGACGTCTCGCCCACGCTCGCCGATCTCGCGGGGATCGACCTCGCGAGCCTCGCCCCCTGGCTCGACGGCGAGACGCTGCTGCCGCTGGCGAAGGGGGCCGGCGGCCGCGGCCCGGTGCCGATGGAATACGCCGCCGAGGGCTCCATCGCGCCCCTTGTCGGGCTCCGCGACGGCGAGTGGAAGCTCACGCTCTGCCCCGCCGACCCGCCGCTCCTCTTCGATCTTTTCGCGGACCCGCACGAGCTGGTGAACCTCGCCGCCGATGCGGCCTTCGCCGCGGCGCTCGCCGCGCTCTCCGCCAAGGCGGCGGCGCGGTGGGACCTCGCGGCGATGGACGCGAGCGTGCGGGACAGCCAGGCGCGCCGACGCCTCGTCTACGAGGCGCTCCGCAACGGCGCCCATTACCCGTGGGATTTCCAGCCGCTGCAGCGCGCCTCCGAGCGCTACATGCGAAACCATCTCGACCTCAACGTGCTGGAGGCGAGCCAGCGCTATCCGGGCGACTGAGCGGCGCTGCGCGTATCGAGGCGCCGCCGGCGGCCCACTTCGTTAATCTGTTGAAATGGGCCGCGCCCTATCCACCTCTCCCGGCCCGTGTGACCAACACGGGCCGCGCCCTCCCCTCCCCGCGGGCGGGCGCCCCCCGGCTGCATTCAGCGGCTCGGTCCGGGGTCGGGGCGACGCCACAAAGCGCCCATGCCCGCCCGGTCAGGCGCCCACCCAGGGGCGGGCGCGACCCTTCCCGCTCACTGCAAGCGATCCCCATCGAGACGCGAAGGCCCCAGCTGAAGCGCCCCCCGCGACCCGGGAACACCGCGCCCCTTCGAGCCGCTAACGCAATGGTTGAGCCGGCGCGGCCCATGGGCCCGCAGGTCGCTCACGCACCCGCGACTGTCGCATTTCTCCCCTTGGCCTTTTGCGCCGCGCCGTTAATCTTGCACCGCGTCATGAGGCGGCAGCAGGGGGCCCCCGGCGGATGCGGCAGGTGCTAAGGGTCGTCGCCACCCGGCTCGCGCTCAGCGTGATCACGCTCTTTGTCGTCTCCATCGTGATCTTCTCCGCCGTCACGCTTCTGCCGGGGGACTTCGCCAAGGCGATCCTCGGCCAGTCCGCCACGCCGGAAAACGTCGCCGCGTTCCAGCGGGAGCTTGGGCTCGATCGGCCGCCGGTGCTTCGCTACCTCGACTGGGCCGGCCATGTCCTCGTCGGCGATCTCGGCGAGAGCTTCGCCTCCGGCGCGGGATACCGCCGCACCGTGGCCGAAGTGATCGAGCCGCGGCTGATGAACACGCTCTTCCTCGCCTCGATGACCGCGATCATCGCCGTGCCGCTCTCGCTGGCGCTCGGCATCGGCGCGGCGCTCTGGCGCGGCAGCTGGTTCGACCGGATGGTCAACGCCAGTTCGCTGACCGCGATCTCGTTCCCCGAGTTCTTTGTGGCTTACGTGCTGATGCTCATCTTCTCGGTGAACCTCGGCATCCTGCCCACGCTGGCCAACGTCTCGCCCGACATGGCCTTTGGCGACCGCGTCTTCCGCTGCCTCCTGCCCTCGATGACGCTCTCGCTCGTCATCATCGCGCACATGATGCGGATGACGCGGGCCTCGATCATCGCGCTCCTCGCCTCGCCCTATATCGAGATGGCGCGGCTGAAGGGCGCCTCGCGCGGCCGCACCATCCTCCGCCACGCCCTGCCGAACGCCTGGGCGCCGATCGTCAATATCATCGCCTTCAACCTCGCCTATCTCATCGTCGGCGTCGTCGTGGTCGAGGCGGTCTTCGTCTATCCGGGGATCGGGCAGCTCATGGTCGACTCGGTCTCGACGCGGGACATTCCGGTGGTCCAGGGCTGCGCCCTCATCTTCGCCGGCACCTATATCCTCCTCAATCTCCTCGCGGATGTGGTGGCCATCGTCACCAACCCGCGCATCCTGCATCCGAGATGACCGCGCTCGAACCCGTCGGCGAGCCGGCCGCCGCGGCCCCGCCGCCGCGCCGCTCCTTCTTCCGGCTCCTCCTGAAGGCGCCCTTCTCCGCCTGGTTCGGCGTCGTGGTCGTGCTCGCCTATGCGATCTGCGCCATCTTCGCCTCTCTCCTCGCGCCGCATGGCGAAAGCCAGGTGTACGACGTGCCCTATGAGCTATGGGCCTTCGAGCCGAAACTGGTCTGGGCCGATCTCGGCTGGCTTTCGCTGCCCTACTGGCTCCACTTCGAGGAGACGGGCTCCGAATTCTGGCTCGGCACCGACCAGCTCGGGCGGGACATGCTGAGCCGGCTGATCTACGGCGCGCGGAACACCGTCGGCATCGCCTTCATGACGACGCTCCTCGCCTTCGCCGTCGGCGGCACGCTCGGCATCCTCGCCGCCGTCTCGCCGCGGAAATGGCTGGAGGCGGTGATGAACCGCGGGGTGGACGTGCTGATGTCGATCCCCTCGCTGATCTTCACGCTGATGCTGCTCTCGATGTTCGGCACGTCGCTCTTCAACCTCGTCGTCATCATCGCGCTGCTCGACGCCACCCGCGTCTACCGGCTGGCCCGCGCCGTCGCGATGAACGTGGCGGTGATGGACTATGTCGAGGTCGCGCGCCTCCGCGGCGAGGGGCTCGGCTGGATCATGCGGCGCGAGATCCTGCCGAACGTCGCGCCGCCGCTGATCGCCGAATTCGGCCTGCGCTTCTGCTTCGTCTTCCTGACGATCTCCGCCCTCTCCTTCCTCGGCGTCGGCGTCCAGCCGCCGCTCGCCGACTGGGGCTC
>CALFYQ010000025.1 GCA_937952085.1 uncultured Paracoccaceae bacterium
CCGGCGATACGCCAAGTAGCGCGGAAGGCCGGGTGGCGGGCGAGATCGGCGTTCCGGACGATGGCGCCGATGCGGAAACCGCCTTCCGGCGTCTCTTCGATCCGGTCGAGGCCGGGCAGGCCCGTGACGTCCAAGAGGAGGCCGGGCCGGGCGACGCCGAGCTTCATCAGATCGACGAGATTGGTGCCGCCGGCGAGATAGGCGGCGCCGGGTGCGGCGCCCGCGGCGAGGGCGTCCTCGATGCTGGCGGGGCGGATATAGTCGAAGCGGTTCACGCCACGTCCCTTTCCTTGTCGGAGAGCCGGGTTTCGGCGTCGAGCACGGCGGCGACGATGCCGGCATAGGCGCCGCAGCGGCAGAGATTTCCGCTCATCCCCTCGCGCACGCGTTCGGGATCGCCGCAGGCCCCGCCCTCGGCGATGAGGCCGACCGCGCTCATGATCTGGCCGGGCGTGCAGAAGCCGCATTGAAGCCCGTCATGCTCGATGAAGGCGGCCTGCGCCGGGTGGAGCCGGTCGCCCTCGGCGAGGCCCTCGATGGTCGTCACCTCGGCGCCGTCGAGCGTGACGGCGAGCACGAGGCAGGAATTCACGCGACGGCCGTTCACCAGCACGGTGCAGGCGCCGCACTGGCCGCGGTCGCAGCCCTTCTTGGCGCCGGTGAGGCGGAGCCGCTCGCGCAGAAGGTCGAGCAGGGTGACGCGCGGGTCGTCGAGCGCGACCTCGCGCCGCGCGCCGTTGAGGGTGAGGGCGATGGATGGCGGCATGCTGTCCTCGTCGGTCGGGATTCGCCGGTCATGGATCGACGCGCGGCCGAAGCCGTGCGACGGATGTCGGAATGCGTCTCGTTCAGGCGCTGATGGGCCCACGTTGATACGGAGGCTGCCTCCGGTTATATACGGAGGGTGCCTCCGTTTTTCAACATGGAAAATGCGAGACGCGGAGAGGAGCGATGGAGCCGGAAGAGGACAAGCCGGGCGGACGGAAGCCGAGGGCGGATTCGCTGCGAAATCGCGCGCGGCTGCTCGCGGCGGCGCGCGAGGTCTTCAGCGAAGGCGGCGCGGGCGCGAGCCTCGAAGCCGTGGCGCAGCGCGCCGGCGTCGGCATCGGCACGCTCTACCGGCACTTCCCGACGCGCGAGGCGCTCTTCCAGGCGGTCTATCGCAACGAGGTGGACCAGCTCGTCGCCCTCGCGGCGCGGCTCAAGACCGAGGCGCCGCCGGTCGAGGCGCTGCGGCTCTGGCTCCGGGCTGCGATCGACATGGCGGCGACGAAGAAGGGGATGATCGCGGCGCTCGTGCCCGCGCCGACGCCCGATCTCTACGCCGATAGCGGCGCGCGGACGATGGCGGCGGCGGAGGCGCTGATGGCGCGGGCCGCTTCGGCCGGCGCGATCCGCGACGATCTCTCGTCGCGGGACCTGATGATGACGCTTTTCGGCATGTGCCACCTGCAGGGGCAGCCCGGCTGGCGGGAGAACGTCGCCCGCCTCGTCGACGTCTTCGTCGACGGCCTCAGCAGCCCCGCCGCGACGGGCTGAACCGCCTCAGGGGACGTAGCGGCGGGACAGTTCCGCCCGGTCCTCGTAGCTCGCCTCGAAGATCGGCGCGGCGAGCGTGGCGCGGACCTTGAGGATGCCGTTCCCGACATTCTTGAACCCGTGCTTCGCGCCGGCAGGGACGAGGACGGACTGGTTCGCCCGGACGATCATGCTCTCGCCGCGGAGGAAGATCTCGGCCTCCCCCTCCATCACCTCAAGGACCTCCTCGACGGCGTGAAGGTGAATCGGCGCGCCGAGACCCGGATCGCAGAACTGCTCGAAGATGCAGAGCTGGGTCGATTTCACCAGCGCCGAGACGCGCATCAGCGTCATCACGCCGTCGCGCCATTTCTCCAACGGCTGGGTCTCGTGGTCGAAGGCGTTCATGTCCCGCTCCCCTTCGCGCGGGTCGCCGGTGCGAACCGGGCGGCCCATTGATTGATCCAAAGGCGCAGTATTCGCCCCGCCTTCCGCCTGCCAGGCGCCGCGGCGCCTGTTGCGAGGCGCCTTCTCGTTGACAGCCTCTCCGGCGCGGCCATACTGACCTACATGTCAGTAACCTCACTCGCCTCCGGGCTCAAGCCTGACCTGATCGTCGTCGGAGGCGGCGGCGCCGGCCTCATGGCCGCGCTCGCAGCGGCCCGGCGCGGCGCGAAGGTGACGCTGATCGAGAAAAATCAAGGCCTTGGCGGGACGACGGCGCTCTCCGTCGGCACGATCTGCGCAGCCACGACCCGGCTGCAGCGCGCCGCAGGGATCACCGACAGCCTCGAATCGCATTACGAGGACATGGAAAAATTCATGGGCGAGCGGGCGCCGCGCGACAATCCGCGCCTCCGCCGACTCCTCGTGGAGAACACCCCCGAGGCAATCGCGCTTCTGGAAGCGATCGGCGTCACCTTCATGGGCCCCCTGCCCGAACCGCCGCACAGCCAGCCGCGCCTTCACGCCGTGCTGCCGCATTCGCGAAGCTACATCCGCCACCTCGCGGCCGCCTGCCGCAAATCCGGCGTGGCGATCCTGACTGGCCGGCGAGTCAGCGGGCTGGCGCGGGAGAACGGCGTCGTCCGCGGCGTCGAGTTCGAGGGCGGCGCCGCGCCCCTCATGGCGAAGGCGGGCGTCATTCTCGCCTCCGGGGATTTCTCATCCGCCGACGAAGCCTACAAGCGGCGCTTCATGAGCGGCCCGCTCCTCGCCATCGGCGGGATCAACCCGACCAGCACCGGCGACGGCCAGCGGATCGGCGCGTCGCTCGGCGCCGAGGTGGTGAACGGCGATCTCGCCTGGGGGCCGGAAATCCGCTTCACCGCGCCGCCAAAACCCAGCATCGTCTCCCGCATGCCCACCCACAAGCTCGTCGCGCGCGGATTGCTACTGGCGATGAAGCATGCGCCGCAATGGCTGCTGCGGCCGATCCTGCTCCGGTTCGTGACCACCTTCCTCGCCCCATCGCACAAGCTCTTCGATGAGGGCGCGATCCTGGTGAACGGGAACGGCGCGCGGTTCTGCGACGAGTTGAACCGGCCGCAGGACGCGATCGGCGACCAGCCGGGCCAGACCTCCTGGATCGTCCTCGACGATGCGGTCGCGCGGCGCTTTGCCGGCTGGCCCTATTACGTCTCGACGGCGCCTGGCGTCGGCTACGCCTATCTGCAGGACTACGCCCGCTCCCGCCCCGACCTCTATTCGACGGCGCCGGACATCGAGGGCCTCGCCGCGAAGATCGGCGCGCCGGCGTCGGCGCTGCGCGACGCGGTGGATCGGCACAACGCCGCGCTCGGGCCGGGCGACCGCCGCAAGCCTCTGGCAAAGGGCCCGTTCCATGCCCTTGGCCCGGCCAAGTCCTGGATCGTGTTCAGCGAAGGCGGGCTTCGCATCGACGAGACGTTCCGCGTGCTGGACGAGGCGCGCCACCCGATCCCCGGGCTCTACGCGGCGGGCTCCGCCGGGCAGGGCGGGGTGCTTCTCGAAGGCCACGGCCATCATCTCGGCTGGGCCTTCACCTCCGGCATGCTCGCCGGCCGCCATGCCGCCGAGGCGGCGATGCGGCCCTGACATGGACTGACTTCACCGCATGACCCGACCAACAGACGAGAGGTTCGACATGACTTCCAGAAATCTCACGACGGCCGCGGCGATCGCCCTCGGCCTCGCCTTCGGCGCCCCGGCGGCCCAGGCGCAGGACGTGATGGAGCTGAACATGGCCACGCCCTGGGCGGGCGGCCACTGGCTCGAATTCGGCGCGCAGCGCTACGCCGACATCGTCGAGCAGGTCACCGACGGGCGCATCAAGATCAATGTGTTCCCCGCCGGCGCGCTCGGCCCCGCGCTGAAGGTCACGGAGACGGTGCAGACCGGTGTCGCCGATCTCGGCCACGCCTGGCCGGGCTACGACTGGGCGGTGGACCGCACCGCCGCGATCATCTCGGGCTGGCCGGGCGGGCCGAACCCGGAAGAGATGATGCAGTGGGTCTTCAACGGCAACGGCGGCGCGCTCTGGAAGGAGTGGCGCATGGAGAAGTTCGGCGTCGTCGCGATCCCCTGCGGCACGCCGGAGACCGAGATCTTCATGCACTCGCACAAGCCGGTGACGAAGCCGGAGGACATGCAGGGCCTCAAGCTCCGCACCTCCTCCTCCTGGGCCGAGATCGCGCCCAAGCTCGGCGCCTCGACCGTCGTGCTGCCCGGCTCCGAGGTGTTCTCGGCGCTCGAGCGCGGCGTCGTCGATGCGATCGAATGGGGCGGCCCCGGCGGCAACGAGCAGGAAGGCTTCAACAAGATCGCGAAATACGTGATCACGCCCGGACTGCATTCGCGCGCCGCCGCGCATGACTGCATCTTCAACATCGACGTCTGGAACCGGATCGATGAGAAGGACCAGAAGCTCCTCGAGCTGGCCGGAAAACTCGCGTGGATGGACGCCTATCTCAGCTACGTGAAGCTCGACATCGAGGGCTACAAGAAGATGAAGGCCAATCCGGACAACGTCTTCCTCACCGTCGAGCCGAGCCTGATCGAGGCGGTCAGCGCGGCCTCGACCGAATGGGCCGAGGAGCAGTCCGCCGGCAACGAGTGGTTCAAGCGGATCTACGAGGACCAGAAGGCCTTCCTCGAGGACATGAAGCTCGAGGCCGAGTTCCGCTTCCCGATCGGCGCCCGCTGATCCGTCACGAACCGGACCGGCGCGGCTCGCCCGCGCCGGTCCCCGCGCATGGAGGATCGAGGCCGGATGACGCTCGCGACCCTTGTTGAATTCATCGGCCGGATCTCGCTCTGGTCGGGCCGCGTCAGCGCGGTGCTCGTTCCGCCGCTCGTCTTCGCGATGGTCTACGAGGTGGTCAGCCGCTACTTCTTCGACGCGCCGACGCAATGGGCCTTCGAGCTCAGCTACATGATGATGGGCGCGATCTTCCTGCTCGGCCTCTGCTACGCGGTGAAGGTCGACCAGCATGTGAAAGTGGACTTTCTCCACGCCCGCCTCCCCGCGCGCGCCATCGCGCTGATCGACGGCCTCTGCTACGCGATCCTGACGGCGATGCTGATCTGGCTGACGCGCACGCTGATCTTCAACGCGATCAACGTCTACAATACCGGCGAGGGCTCCGGCCTCTCGGCCTGGAACCCGAAGATCTGGCCCTATCGCGTGGTCTACGCCGTGGGCTTCGGGCTCTTCGCGCTGCAGTGCCTCGCGCGGACGATCGAGAACCTCGCCGTCGCCTTCGGCCGGCAGCTGCCGGAGCCCCGCGCATGACATCCGAAACCGTCCTCTGGATGTTCCCCGCGCTGATGCTCATGATCTTCATGGGCTTCCCGGTCGCCTTCGCGATGATGCTGACGGCGCTCGGCTTCGGCCTGCTGCGCTTCGGCGGGACGCTCGTCTACCAGTTCGCCCAGCGCGTCGACGACGTGGCGACGAACTACGTCCTCGGCGCCATTCCGCTCTTCATCTTCATGGGATCGATCCTCGAACGCGCCGGCATCGCGGAACGATTGTTCGACGCGCTCTACATGTGGACGCGGCGGCTGCCGGGCGGCCTCGCCGTCGCCGCGCTGCTGATGTGCACGATCTTCGCCGCGGCGAGCGGCGTCGTCGGCGCGACGGAGACGCTGGTCGGGATGCTCGCCATCCCGGCGATGATGAAGCGGAACTACCATCCGAAACTCATCTCCGGCACGATCTGCGGCGGCGGATCGCTCGGGACGGTCATCCCGCCCTCGATCCCGGTGATCGTGCTGGCGCCGATCGCGACGCTGCCGATCGGCGACCTTCTCGCCGGCATCCTGGTGCCGGGGCTCATGATGTCGGGGCTCTTCATCCTCTACATCGTGCTCACGAGTTCGCTCCGCCCCGACTACGCGCCGCGCGACGAGGAGCCGGACACGCGCGGCCTCGGCGAGAAGCTGGTCTTCACCGCG
>CALFYQ010000026.1 GCA_937952085.1 uncultured Paracoccaceae bacterium
GCATCCAGTTCCGGTTGCCCTTCAGCGTGTTGATCTCGCCGTTATGGGCGAGCATCCGGAAGGGCTGCGCCAGCCACCATTGCGGGAAGGTGTTGGTGGAATAGCGCTGATGATAGATCGCGAAGGCGCTCTCGAACCGGGGGTCGTCGAGATCCGGATAGAAGGTCGAGACCTGCTCGGCCAGCATCATGCCCTTGTAGATCACCGACCGGCAGGAGAGCGAGCAGAGGTAGAAGCCGGCGATGTTTGCCGCCGCCGCCGCCTTCTCCGCCCGCCGGCGGACGACGTAGAGTTCCCGCTCGAAGCTCTCCTCGTCGAGGCCCTTGCGGTTGGCGATGATGATCTGCTCGATCTCCGGCCGGGTTGCGTTGGCCTTCTCGCCGAGGCAGGAAATGTCCACCGGCACCTGGCGCCAGCCATAGATGTAGTGCCCCATGCGGAGCACTTCGGTCTCGATGATGGCGCGGCAGGTCTCCTGTGCGCCGAAATCGGTGCGCGGCAGGAAGATCATGCCGATGGCGATGCGCTCGCCCTCCTGCGGCTCGTGCCCGGTGCGGCGGATCTGGTCGTCGAAGAAGGCCTTCGGGATCTGGACATGGATGCCCGCGCCGTCGCCGGTCTTGCCGTCGGCGTCCACGGCTCCGCGATGCCAGATCGCCTTAAGCGCCGCGATGCCGGACTTCACCACCTGCCGGCGCGGCTTGCCGTCGATCGCGACGACGAGGCCGACGCCGCAGGAATCCCGCTCGTCCTCCAGCCGGTACATGCCCGTTTCGGCAAGCTTCGCGCGCTCGGCCTCGTGCGCGGCGGCCCAGGTCTCGTCGGTGCGAAGCTTGTCGGTCATGGCGTGGCTCCTGATGAGCGCGGGGTGAGCGGGGGAGGGCGGCCTCAGGAGGCCGCCCCGGTCATTCCGATCGAGGCGAGGAATTCCGCCTCGGTCATGCGCGGGTGCTCGCCGGCGAAGGCGTAGGCGCCCGGCTTCCGGTCGACGAAGATCTCGCCGATGAAGTCGACGCCCTTCCAGCTTTCGAGCGCGCCGGCGGCGAGGTGGAACTCGCCGGCCGAAGGCCCGGCCGTCAGCCGGTAGAACATCGCCGAGCCGCATTTCGAGCAGAACGCCCGCTCGGCCCAGGCGGAAGAGCGGTGGACCGAAAGCGCCTCCCGCCCGGAGAGGGTCACCTCGACGGCCCGCGCCTGGATCGCGATGTAGACGCCGCCGCTGAACGCCCGGCACATGCCGCAATGGCAGGCCCCGGCCTCGGCCTTCTCCCGCGAAATCTCGTAGCCTACGGCGCCGCAGAGGCACTTTCCCTTGATGCTCATCTCTCGTCTCCCTTGTCGCGCGCCGAAATGGGCGCCGGGAGGGAGATGGGCAGCGCCCGCGTCAGGACATGGCAGAAGAGGCGGCTCACGGCGCGACCCCCATCTCGGCCAGGACCTCGGCCCCGGCGCGCTGCGCCGCGCCGGTGGCGACGGGCGCCCAGGCCGGGCGGTTCTCGACGAAGATCTCCTCGGTCAGCCGAAAGCCCGACTGATCGTCGAAGAGGCCCGGCGGCATGTCGAGCCGGCCCTCCGGCCAGTCCCGCCCGCGCCAGAAGAGCGCGGAGCCGCAGCGGCTGCAAAAGCCCCGCTCGCCCCAGTCTGAGGCGCGCCAGCGGCCGATCGGCGCGCCCTCCAGGAAGGCGACGCCCTCGCAGGAAAGCTCGTATTCCGGCCCGCCGGTCCAACGCCGGCACATGCCGCAATGGCAGGCGTGAATCTCCGGCGACACCTCCGCCGCGGTAAAGGCGCAAGCGCCGCAGAGGCAATGGCCCGCCACGTTCACGCCGCCGCTCCCTCGGACGGGAGGAAGGCGTAGGCGGTCGGCCGCTCCTCCTCGAAGATCTCGCTGGCGCGGGTCCAGCCGTCCTGATCGTCGAAAAGGCCGAGCGCGAGGTAATAGCGTTCGGTCGAGAAGCGGTGGAAGAAGAGCGCGCCGCCGCAGGTCGCGCAGGAGCCGCGCTCGGCGTCCTCGGAGGAGCGCCAGCGCTTCACCGGCCCGGCGATCTCCGGCGCCGCGCCGGCGTTCGCCGCCATCCACGGCCCGCCGACCCAGCGCCGGCAGGTGCGGCAATGGCAGACGCCATAGCGCTTTTCCACCGACGCCCGGAAGGTGACCGCGCCGCAGGCGCAGGCGCCGGTATGCGGCGCCGCATTCATTCCGCGGCGACCGCCGCCGCCTGGTCGAAGGCGGCCGCGATGTCCTCCGCCGCCTCGCGCCCGTCGCGGATCGCCCAGACGACGAGGGAGGCGCCGCGAACGATGTCGCCCACCGCCCAGACGCCGGGCAGCGCCGCCCGATGCGAACGGAAATCGGCCTTGATCGTGCCCCAGCGCGTGACCTCTAGCCCCGGCTCGCCCCAGAGGCGCGGCAGCTCCTCTGGCTCGAAGCCGAGCGCCTTGATGACGAGATCGGCCTCGAAGGTCTCCTCCGAGCCGGGGATCTCTTCGGGGGATTGCCGCCCGGTCGCGTCGGGCGCGCCGAGGCGGATGCGGACGGCGCGCACGCCGCTGACGGCGCCGTCGCCGAGAAAGCCCTTCGGCGCGGCGCGCCAGACGAACTCGACGCCCTCCTCCTCGGCGTTCGCCACCTCGCGCTGCGAACCCGGCATGTTCGCCCGGTCGCGACGATAGAGCAGCTTCACCGACTTGGCGCCCTGGCGCACGGCGGTGCGGACGCAATCCATCGCCGTGTCGCCGCCGCCGATGACGACGACGTTATTGCCCTCGGCGTTGAGCGCGCCGGAGTCGAATTCGGGCACCGCGTCGCCGAAGCTCTTGCGGTTGGAGGCGGTGAGATAGTCGAGCGCTTGGACGATGCCGCCGAGGCCCGCGCCGGGGCCGCCGACATCGCGGAACTTGTAGACGCCGGTGGCGATCAGGATCGCGTCGTGCTTGCCGCGGAGTTCGGCGAAGCTCATCCCCGCGCCGACATCGACGCCAAGCGCGAATTCGACGCCGGCCTCTTCAAGCTGCGCGACGCGCTGCATCACCACCGGCTTCTCTAGCTTGAAGCCCGGAATGCCATAGGTCAGGAGGCCCCCCGCGCGATCGTAGCGGTCATAGACCGTCACCTGGAAACCGCGCCGTCGGAGCACGTCCGCCGCGGCCAGGCCGCCCGGCCCGGCGCCGATGATGCCGATGCTTTCCGGCCGGTCCGCCGCCGGGCTGATCGCCTCGACCCAGCCTTCGGCGAAGGCCATGTCGGTGAGATACTTCTCCACCGCGCCGATCGTCACCGTGCCGTGGCCGGACTGCTCGATGACGCAGTTGCCCTCGCAGAGCCGGTCCTGCGGGCAGATGCGGCCGCAGATCTCCGGGAAGGTGTTGGTGGCCTGGCTGATCTCGTAGGCTTCGCGGAGGCGGCCTTCCGCGGTCAGCTTCAGCCAGTCCGGGATGTTGTTGTGGAGCGGGCAGTGAGACTGGCAGAACGGAACGCCGCATTGGGAGCAGCGCGAAGCCTGCTCCGCCGCCTTCTCCGCCGCGAACTGGCGGTAGATCTCGTGAAAATCGTGGCTCCGCGCCTCCGCGTCCCGCTTGGTCGGGGTTTCGCGTTCCACGTCCACGAACTTTAGCATACGCTGGGCCATCGCCTCGCCTCCCTGCCGGCGTGCGCCGCCATTTGCTGCATAGCGGTATGCAGGGAACATGAAAAGGCAGAAGTGCTGACCTAACTAGGGAAGAATTCTCCCGATCAGGGAAATCTCCTTGATGGACTCCAAAAAATAAGTCAGTAAGACAGACCTATCTTTCGATCTTTCCCCAAATGAACCGGACTCCTAGGGTGCGGCCGCCGGGCGAATCGCGCACCGGCGCAGCTCCGGTCGCGCAATGCCGATCCTCCATCTCCTGATCCTCGCCCTGATCCAGGGCGTGACGGAATTCCTGCCGATCTCCTCTTCCGGCCATCTCGCGCTCTATCCGCTCCTGACCGGCGCGCCGGACCAGGGCCTGAAGCTCGACGTGGCGACGCATATCGGCACGCTCGCCGCCGTACTCGTCTATTTCCGTATGGAGGCGGGAATGGCGATCCGTGGCGGCATCCGTCTCCTCGGGCTCGATTTCCGGAGCCGGGAGGCGAAGCTGGCGCTGCACCTGATCGTGGCCACCATCCCGGCGGTGATCGTCGGCGCGCTCCTCTCCGCCTTCCACATCACCGAAAGCTTCCGCTCCCTCGCCGTGATCGGCTGGGCCACTATCATCGGCGCGCTCTTCCTCTGGGCGGCGGATCGCTGGGGCGGGCTGAGCCGCGGCTGGGAGGAATGGGGAATGCGCCACGCGATCCTCACCGGCCTTGCCCAGGTCGTCGCGCTCATTCCCGGCATGAGCCGCTCGGGCATGACCATCGCCGCCGCGCGCGCGCTCGGCTACGGCCGCGTCGACGCCGCGCGCGTCTCGCTGCTGATGTCGATCCCGGTCACCTTCGCCGCCGGCGTCCTGATCACCGCGGAGGTCGTCTCGAGCGGCGATTCCTCGCTCCAGGCCGACGTGGTCGTCGCCGCGATCCTCTCCTTCCTCGCGGCCTATGGCGCGATCTGGATCTTCATGCGGATGCTGAGAACCCAGACGATGACGGTCTTTGTCATCTACCGCCTGATCCTGGGCCCGATCCTGCTCTGGCTCGCCTATTCCTGAGAGGGTTCGTGCAACCGTCGCGCGAGCGGCGTAGGGTCTCCCCACATCAAGAAGGAGGAGACTCCAAATGCGTTTCGTCCCGGCCCTCGCGGCCGCGCTCCTGCTCGCGGCTCCGGCCCCGGCGGAGAACCGGATCGACGCTCAGCGGCCGGACGCGCCGGAGCTTGCGGCCTATGGCCAGTTCCAGATCGGCGTCCGCACCATCGAGCTGACCGACCCCGGCCGGATCGACATTCTCGCCATCGACCCGCAGGCGCCGAAGCCCGACCCGCTGCCGGTCTATGACCGCAAACTGACGGTCGAGGTCTGGTATCCGGCGGCCGCCAGCGCCACCGGCCCGACCGTCTTAGAAGCGTTGATCCGCGACGGCAGGACCAAGGTCCGGCTGCACGGCAAGGCGCATCGGGATGCGGTGCCGGCCGATGGGCGCTGGCCCCTCGTCATCGTTTCGCACGGCTATCCCGGCAACCGGTTCCTCCTCTCGCACCTCGCCGAGAACCTCGCCTCGAAGGGCTATGTCGTCGCCTCGATCGACCATCGGGATTCGACCTATGACGACAAGAAGGCCTTCGGCTCCACGCTGGTGAATCGCCCGCTCGACCAGCTCTTCGTGCTCCGGGAGATGGACCGTCTCGGCGCCGACAAGGGCAGCTTCCTGAACGGCCATGTCGACGCGAACGAGACCGCGATCATCGGCTATTCGATGGGCGGCTATGGCGCGCTCATCACCGGCGGCGCCGGGGTGACGCAGCCTTCGGTGGAGTACCCCTGGGGCGGCCCGCACGGCACGCTCGCCATCCACCTCTCCGGCTCTGAAATCCATGAATCCCTGTTCGACCCGCGGGTTAAGACGATGATCGTCTTCGCGCCCTGGGGCTGGACGCGGGCCTTCTGGGACGCCGAGACGGCGAAGGGCCTGAAGATCCCGACGCTCTTTGTCGCCGGCTCGGTGGACGACGTTGCGGGCTACGAGCCCGGCGTCCGCTCGATCTGGGAGGCGGCGACGGGGACGGACCGGGCGCTACTTACCTTCATCGACGCCAACCACAACGCGGCGGCGCCCTATCCCGCGCCGGAGGAGGGCAGGGCGGTCGACCCCGACCTCGGCTTCGCCCCGTTCGACCACTACGCCGACGCGGTCTGGGACACGGTGCGGATGAACAACATCGCGCAGCATTTCGCCACGGCTTGGCTCGATCTCCACATCAAGGGAGACGCGACGAAGGCCGCCTATCTCGACCTCACGCCGAACGCGAATGACGGCGTCTGGGCGATGAAGGAGGACGGAACTCCGAAGCCGGAACACACCCATTGGAAGGGGTTCCAGAACCGCACCGCCAAGGGCCTCCGCTACGAGACCCACGCGGCCGGGGAATAGGCCCGGAAAAGGCCGCGTCCCCCTCGGCGGGGGGCGCGGCGATCCGGTTCGCATGCGCGCCGACTCTATCACGGC
>CALFYQ010000027.1 GCA_937952085.1 uncultured Paracoccaceae bacterium
CCGTCTCGAAGGCGCCGTCGAAGGCCGAAAGCGTCTCCCGGCTGACCAGAATCTCGTCGGGGCGCGCGACCGCCGCGATTCGGGAGGCGAGGTTCACCGCATCGCCGAACAGCTCGTAGAGCCCGTTCGCCGTATCGCCGCCGGCGACGAGGACGAGGCCGGCATGAACGCCGCTATGGAGCCGCACCGGCGGCGCATCGAGCCGCGCCGCATCGTCGAAGGCCGCGCGCACCCGCCGGTGCGCCTCGACCGCCGCCTCCACCGCCCGTCGCCCGGCGGTCTCCGCCGCGCCGGGATAGCCGAAAAGAGCGAGCACGCCGTCGCCCTGAAACTGAACCACGACGCCGCCGCAAGCGACCACGCTCGTCTCCAGTTCGACTTTCACCGACCGGACGAGATCGGCGAAGGCCTCCGGCTCATGGGCGACGGCGAGCTCGGACGAGGCGCTCAGATCGGAAAACAGAATCGCCGCGTGGGCCCGCTTTGGGGCGGGCGGCGACGCCTTCTCCAATGCCTTGCCTTGCATCAAGACCACGCCCCCGGACGCGGTGAGCAGAAGGACGAACCATACCCATCTCGTGCGTACGGAACAGTCGCGGCGGCGACATTTTCACGTCGAGCGGCCCGAAACGGCCGTCAGAAGCGCTCAATTCCCTTCGCATAGTTGCGGGCGTTGGCGAGATACCACTCTGCGTTGAGAAGGTTCGCCGCCGAATTGTCCCGCGTCTTGACCAGACGCGCGGGCACGCCCGCTATGATCGAGTTTTCGGGAAACTCCGCGCCCTCGGAGACAATGGCGTGCCCGGCGACGATGGAGTTCGCGCCGATCTTCGCGCCATCCATCACCGTCGCGCCGATGCCGATCAGGCAACGGTCGCCGATCTCGCAGCCATGCAGCACGACCCGGTGGGTGATCGAGCAATCCGCGCCGACGATGGTCGGGGTGCGGTAGCCGACATGGATCATCACGTGATCCTGGATGTTGGTCCGCGCGCCGATGACGATTTCGTGGAGTTCCGCCCGGGTCACCACATAGGGCCAGATCGAGACATCGGCGCCGAGCGACACCTTGCCGTGGAGGAGCGCCGTCGGGTGGATGAAGGCGCAGCTCTCCGCGCCGGTCACGTCCGGGCCGATATGCGGGCTCATCCGAGCGCCCCCTTGGCGCGGAGCGCCGCCGCGTCGAAGCCAAGCTCCGCCAGCACCTCGTCCGAATGCTGCCCAACCATCGGCGGCGGCCGCCGATAGGTGACCGGCGTCTCCGACAGCTTCACCGGGTTTCCGAGCGTATCTACGTAACCCGTTCCAGAAACGGGATGCGGCTGCCGCACGCGGGCGCCGCGATGGCGCGCCTGCACGTCCTCCACCGCGGCCGGAATGTCGTTTACCGGGCCGACCGGCACGCCCGCCGCTTCGAGAATCCGCATCCAGTCGGCCTGCGGCTTCGCCTTCGTGATCTCGTGCATGATCGGAATCAGCGCGTCGTGGTTCGTCACCCGCGCCGGGTTGGTCGCGAAGCGCGGGTCCGCCGCCAGTTCGGGCCGCCCCGCCGCCTCGGCGAAGCGGGCGAACTGCCCGTCATTGCCGACCGCGATGATGAACCAGCCGTCCGAGGCCGGGAAAGTCTCGTAGGGCACCACGGTCGGGTGCGCATTGCCGCGGCGCACCGGGGTGACGCCCGCGGTCAGATAGTCGAGCCCCTGGTTGATCAGCCAGGAAATCTGCACGTCGAGGAGCGCGAGGTCGATGTGCTGGCCCTTCCCCGTCGCATCGCGCACGCGGAGCGCCGAGAGGATCGAGACGGCGGCGTACATCCCCGTCATCACGTCGGTGATGCCGACGCCGACCTTGGTCGGCTGCCCCTCCGGATCGCCGGTGACGGACATGATCCCGCCCATGCCCTGGATCAGGAAGTCGTAGCCGGCGCGGTGCGCATAGGGCCCGTCCTGGCCGAAGCCGGTGATCGAGCAATAGACGAGGCCGGGGTTGCGCGCCGCGAGCGTCTCGTAGTCGAGCCCGCGCCGCTTCAGGTCGCCCACCTTGAAGTTCTCGATCAGAACGTCCGACTTCGCCGCGATGTCGGCGAGAAGCGCGGCGCCGGCGGGGTTCGCCATGTCCACCGCAAGGCTCCGCTTGTTGCGGTTGGCGCAGAGGTAATAGGCGCTTTCCTGCGTGTCCTTGCCCTCGGCGTCCTTCACGAAGGGCGGGCCCCAGCGGCGGGTGTCGTCGCCCGTGCCGGGGCGCTCGATCTTGATCACGTCGGCGCCGAGATCGCCGAGAAGCTGCGAGGCGGTCGGCCCGGCGAGAATCCGGCTCAGGTCGAGGACGCGCAGGCCGGTCAGGGGGCCGTCGCGGAAATCCGCTCCCGTCATGTCGTCAGCCCCTCCAGCGCGGCTTCGAAAGCGCGGCGCCCTTCGGCCGCCTCGCCGTTGAACCCGCTCCACGTCCAGTCTGCAAGGGCCGTCAACTCCGCCCGGTGCGGCCCGCCGCGAAGAGCGCGGCCCCGCCCGAAGCGCCAATCGGAAGGCGCCGCCTCGACCGCGAACCGATCCGCTTGCTACGGTCGCAGGCATCCGCCCGACCGCAGGAAGATGCGGGCGCGGCCCGGGTTGGTCACACGGGCCGGGAGCGGTGACGAGGGCGCGCGTATCTCACGAACTTGATCTCCAGAGCGGCCGCACAAGCGCGCCAGACGGGCCGGCCCGACGCGCCCCACTCCCGCGTTGGCGGCGCGCGCCGCATCGGCTAGCTCTGGCGCATGAGCGGCGAAACCCTCTTCCTCGGCCAGACCGTCGCCTTCGAGGCGGACCCGTTCTCGGCCCCGCCCGAAACCGCGCTGCGGCATGAGCGCCGGGGCGCCGTTCTTCTCTCCGGCGGCCGCATCGCCGCCGTGGGCGGGCGCGATTCGCTCGTCGCCGCGCATCCCGCGGCGCGACGGGTTGAACTCGGCGACCTCATCCTGGCGCCCGGCTTCGTCGACGGCCATGTCCACTACCCGCAGACCCGAATCGTCGCCTCCTGGGGCGAGCGGCTGATCGACTGGCTGAACCGCTACACCTTCCCCGAAGAGATGCGTTTCGCAGACCCCGCCTACGCCGCGGCCGTGGCCGAGGAATGGCTCGATCTTCTCGCCGCCAACGGCACCACCGCCGCCTGCACCTTCTGCACCATCCACCCCGAGAGCGTGGACGCGATCTTCGCCGCCGCCGAACGCCGCGCCATGGCGCTCACCGCCGGCAAGACGATGATGGACCGGAACGCGCCAGAAGGCCTGCGGGACGACGCAAAAACCGGCTATGACCAGTCGAAGGCGCTTCTCGCCCGCTGGCATGGCGTCGGGCGGCTCGAATACGCCGTCACGCCCCGCTTCGCCCCCACCTCGACGCCGGAACAGCTCGAAGCCGCCGGCGCGCTCTGGGCCGAGCACCCGGACTGCGCAATGCAGACCCATCTCTCCGAACAGCCGGAGGAGATCGAATGGGTCCGCTCCCTCTTCCCGGGCGACGCGGATTACCTCGCGGTCTATGAGCGGTTCGGCCTCTCCGGCCCCGGCGCGGTGATGGGCCACGCCATCCACCTGACCGAACGCGAACGCAAGGCGCTGGCCGAGCGGGGCGCCGCCGTCGCCCATTGCCCGACCTCCAACGCCTTCATCGGCTCCGGCCTCTGCGACGTGGCGGGGCTGAAGGCGATGGGCGTCGAGGTCGGCCTCGCGACCGACACCGGCGGCGGCTCCTCCTTCTCGATGCTGGCGACGATGCGCTCGGCCTATGAGATCGGCCAGCTTCGGGGTGCGAAGCTCCACCCGGCGCAGCTTCTCTGGCTCGCCACCGAAGGCTCCGCACGCACGCTCCGCCGCCCCGATCTCGGCCGCCTCGCAGCCGGCGCCGCGGCCGACCTCGTCGCGCTCGACCCGTCCGCCACGCCCGCCCTCGCGGCGCGGGCGGCGCGCGCGGAATCGATCCACGACCTCCTCTTCGCCCTCATCATCCTCGGCGACGACCGCGCCGTGGCCGAAACCTGGATCGCGGGAACCCCCCGCAAAGGACGCTTCAGATGACCGACCGCCCCCGCCTGCCGCCCGGACAGGGCCTGATCCGCAGCCCCGAGAACTGGCCCGTCCTCGGCGAGACCGCGCCGCGCGACGACGCCGCGCCCTGGATCGTGAAGGTCACGGGCGCGGTGGAGCGCCCGCTCGCCCTGCCCCTGGCCGAGCTGATGGCGCGGCCCCGGACCGAGATCGTCACCGACATCCACTGCGTCACCCGCTGGTCGAAATTCGACCGGCGCTTTTCCGGCGTGCCGCTGATGGACCTGATCGCCGAGGCCGGGCCGAAGCCTGCGGCGCGCTTCGTCTGCTTCATCGCCCGCACCGACCGGGCGCATGACACCTCGCTGACGCTCGACCTCTGCCGCCAGCTCGCCCCTCTCGTCACCTTCGACGCCGAAGGGGCGCCCCTGGAGGAGATCCACGGCGGACCGGTCCGCATCGTCGCGCCCGGCCGCTATTTCTACAAATCCCTGAAATGGCTCGAGGAGATCGAGCTTCGGGAAGACAACAAGCTCGGCTACTGGGAGGCGGGGCCCGGCTATCACGACAACGCCGACCCCTGGGAGGAGGAACGCTTCACCACCGGCAACATTCCACCCGACCTCCGGCAGCGGATGATCGAGCGGCGGAGTCTCGGCAAGCGGGACCTCCTCGGCGTCGACTTCTCCGGCGAGGAGCTTGGCGGCCTCGACGCCTCGGGCGCGACGATCCGCAACTGCCGCTTCGTGAAGACGGGGCTTCGCTCCGCCAACTTCCGCGGAACCATGGTCTCCGGCGGCACCTTCGAGGGCGCGGACATGGTGGACGCCGATTTCCGCGAGGCGAACTGCAACGGCACCAGCTTCATCGGCGCCGATCTCCGCTCGGTGGACTTCACCGGAGCCGCCCTCTTCGGGGCCCGCTTCGTGGCGGAGGACGGCTCGAGCGGCGCCATCGTCGACGGCCAGACCCTGATCGCGCCCGAGCAGATCGCGATGATGACGGACGCGAACCGCGCCTATCTGGAAGCCGCCCGCAGCGCCGCGCCATGAGGCGCGGCGGCGCTACATGAAGGGATGCGCCGGCGCGGTCAGCGCCGCGCGAAGAAAGAGCGCGCCGAAGGCGAAGACGAAAAGCCCGCCCGCCATGGCCGCCAGCGCCGCCGCCCGCGCGGTGGCCGCGCCGGCCGCCGCGGCGATCCGCGCCGCGAGCCCGCCGGCCCCGGTCGCCGCCAGGGCCAGCGTGGCGACCGCAAGCCCGGCGCCGAGCCCCATCGCCAATGTGGCCAGCGCCCCGGCGAAGGGCGCGCCGACCGCCCAGGCCGCGGCCAGCAGCACCAGCGCGCCGGAACAGGGCCGCATCCCGATCGCCGCGATGATCCCGGCCCAGGCGCGCCAGTCCTTCGCCGCAGCGGCCGCTTCCGGGCTCGGCGCATGGGCGTGGCCGCAGCCGCAGTCCGGCCCGTGCGCGTGATGGTCGTGGCCGTGATGCTCATGCGCATGGTCGTGAACATGCGCGCGGCCAGCCGCGGCCCCGCGCCACATCCGCCAGCCGCGCCAGAGGAGGAAGAGGCCGATGCCGGCGATGGCGGCGAAGCTCGCCGGCTCCAGCACCCGCTCCGTCGTCCGCGTCGCCCAGCGCGCCGTCGCGCCGACGAGGCCGAGCGCGCCATAGACGAGCGCGATGGCGGTCACCGATTGCGCGAGACTGGAGAGGAACGCGAGGAGCGCCACCCGCCGCGCCGTCTCCCGCGTCGTCAGCGCGTAAGTCGCCACGACGGCCTTGCCGTGCCCCGGCCCGATCGCGTGGAAGATCCCGTAGAGCGCCGCGACGGCCGCGAGCCCGCCCAGCGCCGCCCGGCTTTCCGCCGCGGCGCGGGCGGCGGCGGTCAACTCCGTGTGGAGCCCCATCTGCCAGGCGCGCGCCCAGTCCTCCGCCGCGGACCAGGCGCCCGATAGGAGAAGAACGCCGCCGAGCACAGCGGCGGCGAAAAGGAGGATCAGCGGCGCGGCCGGCCGCGCCGCCTCCGCCGTCAGTCGCATGCGAGGCTGATGTCGGAGGCGAAGGTGACGCCGAAGGCCCGCGCCTGCCCCTCGCCGAGATTCATCCCGATCACCGAGTTGAACGCCACCGTGTTCTCCGGCGGCGCATATTCGAGCCGGCACTCGGCCGGGCCGGCATAGGTCAGGTTCTCCGGCGGGAGCGAGATCGCGACATAGAAGGTCGGGTCGGAGAGCTTCAGCGTTCCGTTGGCGAAGGAGGTCGTCTCCTTCGGCGCAATGGTGAAGCGCACGACGAGCCGGTCGCCGATCATGTCCGCCTCGGAGACGGAAGGCGGCGCCAAGGGGACGAAGTTTCCCGCGTCCCGGAGATAGGTGAACCAGGAAAACTCCTCCATCTCGTCGATATGGGCGGAGCGGAGAGTCTCTCGGTCCTCGTCCGTCAGAAGCCCGTCGCCGTCCGCGTCGATCCCCAGCCCGTCCTTCGCGTAGAGCGAATAGGCCTCGTCGAACACCCATTCGACGCGGATCGCCTCAAGCGCCTTGTCCTCGGCGAGGACGACCTCGGCCCGCGCCTCGACGAAAAGATGGGGATGCGCCGTCGCCGGGCCGGCGACGGCGGTGAAAAGCAGCGGCAGGAGAAGGGCGCGTCGCATGGCCGGAGCCTAGCGCGGCGCACCTCGCCTCGCCAGCCGGTTTCTGCGCCTCAACGCGCGCGGTCGAGGCAGGCGGCGAGGCTCGCCGCGATGTCCCTGAGCAGGGTCGGATAGAGCGCGGGTCCGGGCTCCAGCCCGGCGCCGAGCGGGTCGAGCGCGGCGGCCCGCGCCTCCGTTCCCTCGGTCACCAGCGCCGCCAGCTTCGGGTCGAACTGCGGCTCGGCGAAGACGCAGAGCACATGCCGGCTCCGCACCGCCTCGCGCAGTTCGTCAAGCCGGCGCGGCCCCGGCGGCGTCGCCTCGGAGAGCGAGATGGCGCCCGCGGCCTCGACTCCGAAGCGCGCCTCGAAATGGTGATAGGCGTCGTGGAAGACGAAGAAGGGCTTGCCGCGGGCCGGCGCCAGCATCGCGTCGATCTCCGGAATCAGTGCGGCGACCTCCGCCCGCCCCGCCGCGGCGTTGGCGGCGTAGCGCGCGGCGTGTTCCGGGTCCTTATCCGACAGCGCCGCGGCGATCGCCGACATCATCGCGCGGGCGTTCTCGGGGTCGAGCCATACATGCGGGTCGGCGCCGTGATGGTCGTGCCCCTCATGCTCATCGTGAGCCTGATCTTCGCCGTGATCATACTCCTCATGAGCCGCATCGTCGTGGTCGTTATCGTCGTCGCCATGTTCATGCGGCTCGAAGAGAGTGCCCTCGCGGAAGGCGAGCTGGCGCACCCCATCCGCGTCCATCAACTCCACCACCTCAGCGTCGCCCGCGAGCGCCTCCATCGCATCCTCGAGCTGCGGCGTCAGCGCCTCGCCGATCCAGAACACCAGCTCGGCCCGCTCCAGCCGCTCCGCTTCCGAGGGCCGGAGCGCGAAATGGTGCGGGCTCGCGCCCGGCGGGAGCAGAAGTTCGGGCCTTCCCACCCCTTCCATCACCCGCGCGACGAGGCTGTGGACGGGCGGAATGTCCGCTACCACCAGCGGCGCGGCGCCGGCGGCCGGCGTGGCGAGAAGAAGCCCGAGCGCGGCGAGCCGGGTCTGCGGATTGACTCTCATCGGACGATGCTCCAAGCCTTTCGACGTGATCCTATCACATGTTATTTTATAACATCCACGCGAGGCAAGAGCGGATGACGGACGGCGCGACGGCCAGGGCGGTGACCATGCACGATCACGGCCTCTGCATCCGCACGGCGCTGGAGGCGGCCGAGGCGGCGACGCGCAAGTCGGGCGTGAACTTCACCCCGGTGCGGCGGCGCGCGCTGGAGATCCTGCTCGAAAGCCATGTCGCGCTCGGCGCCTACGACCTTCTGAAGCGGCTCGACGCGGACGGGTTCGGCGGGCAGCCGCCGGTCGCCTATCGCGCGCTCGAATTCCTCGTGAAGCACGGCTTCGCGCACCGGGTGGAGCGGCTCAACGCCTTCGTCGCCTGCGTCCGCCCGAACGAGCCCGGCCATGAGCCCGGCTTCATCATCTGCCGCGGATGCCGCGCCGTCGCCGAGACCGACGCCTCGGGCGCGCCGCTCGAAGCCGACGCGGCCGAGATCGGCTTCGCCGTCGAGCGCACCGTGATGGAGGTGGAGGGCCTCTGCCCCGCCTGCCGCAAGGCCGCGCCGTGACCGGCGCCGAAGCGCTGATCGAGGCGGAGGGCCTCAGCGTCGCCTATGCCGGCGGCGTCGCGCTCGACCGCGTCAGCCTATCCGTGGCGCAGGGCGAGATCGTCACCATCGTCGGCCCCAACGGCTCCGGCAAGTCCACCCTGCTCCGCGCCCTCGTCGGCGCGGTGCGACCGAGCGCCGGGCGGATCCGCCGCGCGCCCGGCCTTCGCATCGGCTATGCGCCGCAGCGCCTCCATCTCGACCCGACGCTGCCGATGACGGCGCTCCGCTTCCTCTCTTTGCCCGAGCGCCGCCCGCGCGCGGCGGCGGAGGCGGCGCTGGAGACGGTCGGCGCCGGCGGGCTCGGCGAGATGCAGATGAGCGCGCTTTCGGGCGGCCAGGCGCAACGCGTCCTCCTCGCCCGCGCCCTCCTCGCCGAGGCGGACATCCTGATGCTGGACGAGCCGACCCAGGGACTCGACCAGCCCGGCGCGGCGGAATTCTACCGCCTCGTCGAACGGCTCCGCGCCGAGACGGGCGCGGCGGTACTGATGGTGAGCCACGATCTCCATGTCGTCATGTCGGCCTCCGACCGGGTGATCTGCCTCAACGGCCATGTCTGCTGCGAGGGCGCCCCCTCCCACGTCTCGGCCGCGCCGGAATACCGCGCGCTCTTCGGGCTCGGCACTCAGGGCGCGCTGGCGCTCTATCGCCATGTCCACGACCATAGCCACGATCACCCGCACGATCATGGTCACGACCACGATCGCCACCACGGCCACGGCGTCCCGCCGGCCGCCGAGGCGCCGCGCTCCGGGGCCCCCTCCCCCTGATGCTGGACGATTTCCTCATTCGCGCCGGGCTCGCCGGGCTCGGCCTCGCGATCGCGTCCGGGCCGCTCGGCGCCTTCGTGGTCTGGCGGCGCATGGCCTATTTCGGCGACGCCACGGCTCATGCCGCGGTGCTCGGCGTCGCGCTGGCGCTGGCGCTGGAGCTTCCGGTGGCGGCGGGCGTCGCGGTCTCGGCCGCCGCGATGGCGCTCGCCGTCTCCTCCCTCGCCGGGCGCGGCCTCGCCATCGATACGCTGCTCGGCGCCCTCGCACACAGCGCGCTCGCCCTCGGCGTCCTCGGCGTCTCCCTCGCCGCGCACCGCGCAATCGATCTCGAGGCCCTTCTCTTCGGCGACATCCTGGCGACGACGCGGGGGGATCTCGCGCTGGTCTGGGGCGGCGCGCTTCTGGTTCTCCTCCTCCTTCGCTGGCGCTGGTCGGCGATGTTGACCGCGACGGTGAGCGAGGAGCTCGCCTCCGCCTCCGGGATCGACCCGCGGCGGGAGCGGATGATCCTCGCCCTCGCCCTCGCGCTTCTCGTCGCCGCGGCGATCAAGGTGGTGGGCGCGCTTCTCGTCACCGCAATGCTGATCCTGCCCGCCGCGGCGGCGCGACCCTTCGCAAAAGCGCCCGAGGCGATGGCGCTCGGCGCCGCGCTCGCCGGCGCGCTCTCGGTCGGGATCGGGCTCCGCGCCGCATGGGCGCTCGACGCGCCAGCCGGCCCCGCCATCGTCGTCGCCGCGGCCGCGCTCTTCGCGCTCTCGCGCATCGCCGCTGCGGCGCGGGGCTAGAACCGATACCGATCGCCAGTCACCGCCCGCGCTGAGACGCCCAACTTCGCCTTCGTCCCGTGCGACCAGCACCGGCCACGCCCGACCCATCCCGGGGTTGGGCGCCCCTCGCCGGCGCGAGAAGCGCGACCGTCTTCCGGGGTGGCGCCATCAACCTCACCCGCTCAGTCGCAGTGGCGCCCTCCCCGGGTCGGCCGCGCCCCTTCCCGCTTCGCTCGGGCGTGGCTCCGGCGCCGGCCCTAGCCTTCCCCGTCCCGCCGCGCCGGCCTCGCGCGTCCGGGCGCCGGCGCCGGGCGCACCGCGCCCGCCAACGCCCGGAGCGGCGCGCGGCTCTCCACCGCCACGCCGGAGCGGGGCGCCGCATAGGCGGTCTTCTCCGCCTCGACCAGGATCACCCCGGCGAGCCGCCGCGCGTCAAGCCGGAGCCCGGTCCGCTCCGCGACGCGCGAGAGCTTCAGCCAGAACCGCCGGTTCGTCGGCGGGGCGTAAAGCGCCGCGGAGTGACGCAACGGCTCCAACTGATGCTCGCGGAGCCGCGCCTCCAGTTGACCGACCGAATAGGGCCGGCCATGACCGAAGGGCGTGTTCTCCCGCCGCGCCCAGAGCCCGGCCCGGTTCGGCGCGACGAAAAGCACCCGCCCGCCCGGCGCCAGCACGCGCCGCGCCTCGGCCAGCACCGCGCCCGGCCGCTCGGAATTCTCCAGCGCATGGACGATCAGCAGCCGGTCGACGAACCCGGTCGGCAGCGGCCAGCGCCGCTCGTCCGCCAGCGCCGAGATGTTCGCGCCCTCCGCCGGCCAGTGGAACGCGCCCATTTCGGCCGGCATGAGCGCGACGACGCGCTGCGCCCCGTCGCGATAGGGCCGCAGAAAGGGTTGCGGAAACCCGAAGCCGGCGAGGTTGCCGCCCCGCAGGTCCGGCCAGTGCCGCGCGATCGCGCCCTGGATCGCCGTCTGCGCGACCCGTCCGAGCGGCGTGCGGTAGTAGAACCGCTTGAGCTCGATCACGTCGAGATGCATCGGCGGCCGGCCTCCGTTACCTTCAAGGCGAATCTAGTCGCTCGCGGAAGGCTTGCCCATGTCTCTCGAAACGGTCGTCATTCCCTGCCTGCAGGACAATTACGGATACATCCTCCGGGATTCCGCGACCGGCAAGGTGGCGATCGTCGACGCGCCGGAGGCGCAGCCCCTCGCGGCCGCCCTCGATTCCCGCGGCTGGAAGCTCGACCTCATTCTCCTCACTCACCACCATGACGACCACATCCAGGGCGTGCCGCCCCTCGTCGCCCGCTACGGCGCGAAGGTGGTCGGCGCGGCGGCGGACAGGCATCGCCTGCCGAAGCTCGACATCGAGGTGAAGGAGGGCGACGAGGTGGCGCTCGGCGAAAGCGTCGCCAGGGTGCTCGACGTGTCCGGCCACACCGCCGGCCACATCGCCTATTCCTTCCCCGGCCACGTCTTCACCGCCGACAGCCTGATGGCGCTCGGCTGCGGCCGGCTCTTCGAGGGGACCGCGCTCCAGATGTGGGGCAGCCTTTCGAAGCTGATGGCCCTGCCGGCGGCGACGCTGGTCTATTCCGGGCACAATTACGGCGTCTCGAACGGCCGGTTCGCGCTCTCGATCGAGCCCGGCAACGCCGCCCTCAAGGCCCGCATCGCCGAGATCGAGGCGAAGAACGCGAAGGGCGAGCCGATCTGCCCCGTGACGCTGGAAGAAGAACTCGCCACCAACCCGTTCCTCCGCGCCAAACGGCCGGAGGTGAAGGCCGCCATCGGCCTCGACGGGGCCGACGACGCCGCCGTCTTCGCCGAGATCCGCAAGAGGAAGGACAACTTCCAGTGACTTTGCTCGCTTGACCGGGGGCGGGAGCGAGACGACATCTCACGCACAACAGGTGGAAAGGTGCGATGCCGGTTCTGACCAACAGCAAGTGGGGCCTGTCGCAGAGCAACGGCACGCCGGGCGGCGTGGTGACCTGGAGCCTCGCCGGCCCCGGGCTCGCCGGCGTGCAGGATATCTACGGCACGTTCCGCTCGGACATCACCTCGTCCGCGCAATCGCTCACCTCGAACTACAACGTCGTCGCCGAACTGCGAAGCGCCTTCGCCGCATGGTCCGACGTCGCCGATATCGACTTCGTGGAGGTGCGGGATGACGGCTCCGCCGTGGGCGCCGGCCTCGCGGCCGACATCCGCATCTACTTTGGCCAGATCGACGGCGTTGCGGGCGGCACGCTCGGCGTCGCCTTCTTCCCCTTCTCGCCCTTCGATCCCCGCGCCGGAGACGCGCTCTTCGACATCGAGGAGACGGACTTCTACGCCTCTCGGACGAATTTCCGCGCCGTGGTGATCCATGAGATCGGCCACGCCATCGGTCTCGACCATGTCACCGGCGTCACCGCCATCATGAACCCGATCGTCGGCTCGATCTCGGAACTGCAGGCGGACGACATCCAGGGCGTCACGCAGATCTACGGCGCCGCGACCGCCGCCGCCGCGCGCATCTCGGTCGGCGGCTCTGCGGATCTCGACGTGCTCAGCGGGCCGGACCAGCTCCAGATCAGGGGCGACGCGCGGGACAACATGCTCTCCGGCTCCGCATCGCGCGAGATGCTGCTCGGCTTCGGCGGCTCCGACGAGCTGTGGGGCCGCGGCGGCGGCGACACGATTCGCGCCGGCGGCGGAGACGATATCGTGCGCGGCGGCGGCGGCGGGGACCGTCTCTTCGGCCTCAACGGCGCGGACGACATCTTCGGCGGCTCCGGAAACGATCTCATCAAGGGCGGCGGCAAGGACGACGATCTCTTCGGCGGCGCCGGTCGCGACACGATCCGCGGCCACGCCGGCGACGACATCATCTCCGGCGACGCCGGCTCCGACGTCATGACCGGCAATGCGGGGTTCGACGTCTTCATCTTCGGCCTTCGGCACGGCTTCGACCGGATCACCGATTTCAGGCCCGGCGTCGACTTTCTCGACTATATCGACCAGCCGCGCATCGCCTCGCTGGACGACCTGACGATCCGCGACGTGGCGAACGGAACCGTCGTCGTCGATCCCGGCGGCGGCCGGGTTCTTCTCATCGGCGTCGATTCCGATGAGCTTTCGAACGACGATTTCCTGTTCTGAGCGGCGCGCGGCGGCCTAGTCCTCCGGCTCGCCGCTCCTGAGCGCCTTCAGCGCGCCGCGCCGCGTCTTGGCGTCGAGCCGGCGGCGCTTCGAGGCGAGGGTCGGCCGCGTCGCGATCCGCGGTTTCGGCCGCTCCGCCGCCCTGGCGATGAGATCGACCAGCTTCTCCAGCGCCAACTCCCGATTCCGCCCCTGGGTCCGATGCTCCGAGGCGGTGACGATCAGCGCGCCCTCCTCGGTCCAGCGCCGCCCGGCCAGCCGGCGGAGCCGCGCCTTCACCGGCGCAGGCAGGTTCGGCGAGCGGGCCGCCTCGAACCTGAGCTCCACCGCCGTCTCCACCTTGTTGACGTTCTGCCCGCCCGGCCCGGAGGCGCGGGTGAAGCTCTCCGTCAGCTCCCACTCGGCGATGGAGATCTCGTCGGTGACGCGGATCATCGGCCGCCCCTCCCTGAGGCCCGGGTGAGAAAGATCACGCCGGGTGATCCTTGTCACGCGGCCGCGGGGCCATGGGTCCCGCTCCGGCGCGCCGGACCCCACATGGTGAACAATCGAAGAGAAGGAAGCGCAAGATGGGCCACACGATCAAACTCGAGTACGCCACCATTTCCTCGGTCAAGCCCACGCAGATCAGCGTTTCCGAGGACAGCTTCGCCTTCACCTCGGGCGATACGTCGGGCGCGACGGCCGACGGCGACTCGCGGCACGACACCTGGATCCCGATCCTCTCGACCGGCGGCGGCGGCGCCACCGAGGAGGTCGTCAAGGAAGCCGGCCTCCGGAGCGACGGGGAACTGGTTCAGGCGGTCTCCGAAGACGGCCACCTTCTCTCCGACGACTTCCTGTTCTGATCGGCCCTGAAAGACTCGAAGGGGCCGCCAGATCGGCGGCCCCCCTGAGAAACACGGTCGTCTTTCGCCGGGGGCCTCAACCCCCTCGACCCGCCGCCTCAATCGAAAGAGGGCTGCCCCTTCCGACGAACCGAGAGCCTGACGTCCGACGCGCCGACGATCTCATGATACATCGGTCACCTCCTTTCGATTGTTGCGGGTGCGAAGATGATGCCAAACCCGCGCACGAAAGCAAGCACTTATGCGAGGCGCCGCGAGATCGCCCGGAACGGGGCCAGCGCCAGCATGGCGAGGCCCAGCTTCACCCCGAAATCCGCCGTCGCGAGCGAGGCCCATAGCGGGAGGACGGGGCCGAATCCGAGCAGCGGAACCGCGTCCCGCGCCCAGCCGTTCGGGTCCGCCGGATCGAGGAAGACGAAGGCGCCGGCAAAGGCGACCGAGAAGAAGATCAGCGTGTCGACCGCCGAGCCGAAGAGCGTCGAGACCAGCGGCGCCCGCCACCAGGCCCCGGCCCGAAGCCGGTCGAACACCGCCACGTCCAGCATCTGCGCCGCGAGGAAGGCGAGCCCGGAGCCGAGCGCGATCCGGAACGTGGTGAGCGCCGCGCCCTCGGCCCCGGTCATCCGGCTCGCCGCCAGCGAGCAGAGGACGCCCACGGCGAACCCGGCCCAGACCACCCGCCGCGCCGCCGCCGCGCCGTAAAGCCGGTTGGAAAGGTCGGTCACCAGGAAGGCGAAGGGATAGGTCAGCGCGCCCCAGGTCAGCCAGTCCCCCAGAAGGTGCTGCACCAGCACGTTCGAGGCGACGACGATCGCGGCCATCGCGGCGACGAGGATCAGGAGCGGGCGGTTCATGGCGGCCTCCGGAACGGACCGCGCCCGATAGTCCGCTCTCCGGCGCGGCGCAAGTTCGTGGTGGGCCCGGCAGGACTCGAACCTGCAACCAAACCGTTATGAGCGGTCCGCTCTGACCATTGAGCTACAGGCCCCCGTCGCCGCGATAGGGCATCGCCCCGGATCCGGCAAGCGCCGCCGCCGATGGAACCGATCCCGCCCCCGCCCGTTGGTAAGGCATGGGTGGCGCGCGTCGAAACCGGCGCCCGGCCCGAAGGCGCCGAGCGGCTCGACGCCGCGCCCGAGACGAAACAAGCAGGAGACCATCACGATGAAACCGCTGCTTCACAGCACCGCCATCGCGCTTGCCGCCGCCGCCGCGCTCGGCGCCACGGGCGCCTATGCCGACGCGACCAAGACCGACCGCGATGCGCTGACCGGCGCGTCGGTTCAGGCCGAGACGTCAACGTCCACGACCCCCGCCGTTTCGCCGGCCGAGCGCATCTCCGAGGCGACCAGGACGGACCGGGACGGGATGACCGGCGCGAAGTACAAGCAGGGCGATCCGGAAGGCTCCGGCCTCACCAGCGCCGGCGAGCATCAGGGCGGCACCCCGCCGGGCTCCGGCCTGACCGGCGCGAACGACGCGACCGCCTCGGGCGCCATCGTTGCGCCGCCGGTCAAGCCGGGCGTCGCCGCCGAGGCGACCGAGACGGATCGCGGCGGGCTGACCGGCCCGAAGTACAAGCAGGGCGACCCGGAAGGCTCCGGCCTCACCAGCGCCGGCCAGCATGACGGCGCCACCCCGCCGGGCTCCGGCCTCACCGGCGGCCAGACCAAGACCGACGGCTGACCCAGGAACGCCGCCCCCGAACCGGGGGCGGCGTCTCCCGTTCCGGGCCTTAACTTCCCGGCGCCCCCGGTATAGAGGCGTCCCGGAGAGCGAAAGGCCCGCGCATGACCCTCCCGCCCGAACCGAAGAACGGCCTCACCTATCGCGACGCCGGGGTCGATATCGACGCCGGCGAGGCGCTGGTCGAGGCGATCAAGCCCGCCGCCGCCTCCACGTCGCGGCCCGGCGTGGTGGACGGGCTCGGCGGCTTCGGAGCGCTTTTCGATCTTCGCGCCGCCGGGTTTCAGGACCCGATCCTCGTCGCCGCCACCGACGGCGTCGGCACCAAGCTGAAACTCGCCATCGACACAGGGTTGTTCGACACGGTCGGGATCGACCTCGTCGCCATGTGCGTGAACGATCTCGTCTGCCAGGGGGCGGAGCCGCTCCTCTTCCTCGACTATTACGCCACCGGCGCGCTCGACGTCTCCGCCGCCGCCTCGGTGGTCGGCGGCATCGCCGCCGGCTGCCGGGAGGCCGGCTGCGCCCTCATCGGCGGCGAAACCGCGGAAATGCCGGGCCTCTATGCAAAGGGGGATTTCGACCTCGCCGGCTTCGCGGTGGGCGCGATGGAGCGGGGCGCCGCCCTGCCCCTCCCTTGCGAGGGCGGTGACGTCCTCTTCGGCCTCCCGGCCTCCGGCGTCCATTCCAACGGCTATTCGCTGGTCCGCCGCATCGTCGAGGTCTCCGGCCTCGGCTGGCGGGATGAGGCGCCCTTCGCCGAGGGCCCGCTCGGCGCCGCGCTCCTCACCCCGACGCGGATCTACGTGAAAGCCGCCCGCGCGGCGACGAAGGCCGGCGCCGCGGCCCTTGCCCACATCACCGGCGGCGGCCTCACCGAGAACCTGCCGCGCGTCCTTCCCGAAGGCATCGGCGCCGAGATCGCGCTCGGCGCCTGGCCGGTTCCGCCTGTCTTCCGCTGGCTGGCGGAGGTCGGCGGCGTCGCCGAGGCGGAAATGCTCCGCACCTTCAACTGCGGCGTCGGCATGGTCGTCGTCGCCCCCGCGGCCAAGGCGGCGGCGGTGGAGGCGGCGCTCCGCGATGCGGGCGAGACGCCGGCGCGGATCGGCCAGCTGATCGACGGCGAAGGCGTCTCCTATACCGGCACGCTCCTGTGAGCGTGAAACGGCGGGCGGCGATCCTCGTCTCCGGGCGGGGCTCCAACATGGCGGCGCTCCTCGCCGCGATGAAGGCGCCCGGCTTCCCGGCGATCCCCGCCCTCGTCTTTTCGAACGACCCGGAGGCGCCGGCTCTCGCCCGCGCCGCCGCCGAAGGCGTCCCGACCGCCTCGGTGGATCATCGCCGTTTCGGCAAGAATCGCACGGCCTTCGAGGCCGCGATGACGGAAAAGCTCGAAGCGGCGGGGGTGGATTTCATCTGCCTCGCCGGCTTCATGCGGCTCCTCACCGCCGGCTTCGCCGATGTGTGGCGGGACCGGATGATCAACATCCACCCCTCGCTCCTCCCCGCCTTTCCCGGCCTTTACACCCATGAGCGGGCGCTGGCCGAGGGCGTCGCCTTCCACGGCTGCACCGTGCATCTCGTGCGGGCGGAGATGGACCAGGGCCCGATCGTCGGCCAGGCCGCGCTCCGGCCCCTGCCCGGCGAGACGGCGGAGGCGCTGGCCGGCCGCGTCCTGGCGCTCGAGCACCGGCTCTATCCGGCGGCCCTCGCCGCCTGGCTTTCGGGCGAAGTGCGTCTCGAAGCCGGTCGCATCGCCCCCGGCCCCATCGCGATTTCGGATCTTTGAGCCTCAGCCGCCGAGCCGCAGCTCGATCAGCCCCGGCTCGGTCTCGCCGCCCACGGGCTCGGCCTGCCTGAACGGCAAGGGCCGCGGCCCGTCCGACGCGGCGGCGGCGAGGAGCCGCGCGGCGTCCTCGTCCTCCTTCCGGTAGAAGAGCACCTCGGTCTCCTCCGGCTCCGTCTCGGCCGACCAGATCGCCGCGTCGCCGAACCCGGCGCCCCGCAGCTTTTCGATCGCCGCCTGGGCGCGGGAGCGCGCGGCCGGGCCGAAGATCACCGTCACCCGCGCATCCGCCGGACCCGCGGGCGCAGGCGGCGCTGCGGGCTCGGGCGCCGGCGCGGCCGTCGGGGCCGCGGCCTCGAAGGTCGCCGGCGCGCCGAAGGCCGGCGGCTCGGGAAGCGGCGCCGCGGTCTCCCGCGCCGGCGGCATGACTTCGGCCGGCGCCCCCGCAGGCGCGACCGGACCGAGGCCG
>CALFYQ010000028.1 GCA_937952085.1 uncultured Paracoccaceae bacterium
CTTCGCGTGATCGACCGGCTCGGTCCGGGCGACAGCGGCTTCCTACATGCGTGGGACGGCGCCCGGATACCCTTCTGAGCCGCCTTGCGGCCGTCCCGGCCGGAGACTAGCCTCCGCGGCAAAACGCACCGGAGGAAGCCCATGCGCGAACCGAAAAAACCCTTCCGCTCCAGGGAGTGGTTCGACGCGCCACACCGCACCGACATGGCCGCGCTCTATATCGAGCGCTATTGCAACAACGCCTTCACCTTCGAGGAGCTGCGCTCCGGCAAGCCGGTGATCGGCATCGCGCAGACGGGCTCCGACCTTTCGCCCTGCAACAAGATCCACCAGTCGCTCTCGCCGCGCCTGCGCGACGGCATCCGCGAGGCGGGCGGCATCCCGTTCGAGTTCCCGGTCCACCCGATCCAGGAGACCGGCAAGCGCCCGACGGCCGCGCTCGACCGGAACCTCGCCTATCTCGGCCTCGTCGAGATCCTGCACGGCTACCCGATCGACGCCGTCGTGCTGACGACCGGCTGCGACAAGACCACGCCGGCGCTCCTGATGGCGGCGGCGACGGTGGACATTCCGGCCATCGTCCTCTCCGGCGGGCCGATGATCGACGGCTGGCTGAATGGCGAGCTCGCGGGCTCCGGCACGGTCGTCTGGCGGCTCCGCCGCGCCCTCGGGGCCGGCAAGATCACCGAGGAGGAATTCCTCGAAGGGGCCGGCCGCTCCGCGCCTTCGCTCGGCCATTGCAACACGATGGGCACCGCCTCGACGATGAACGCGATGGCCGAGTCCCTCGGCATGTCGCTCACCGGCTGCTCGGCGATCCCCGCTCCCTATACCGAGCGGATGGGCATGGCCTACGCCACCGGCAAGCGCATCGTCGAGCTGGCCTATGAGGACCTGAAGCCCTCCGACATCATGACGCGGAACGCCTTCCTCAACGCCATCGCGGTCAATTCCGCCATCGGCGGCTCGACGAACGCGCAGCCGCATCTCCACGCCATCGCCAACCACATGGGCGTGGAGCTGAAGCCGGCGGACTGGCAGATCCACGGCCACGACATTCCGCTGATCCTGAACATGCAGCCCGCCGGCGAATATCTCGGCGAGCGGTTCTACCGCGCCGGCGGCGTCCCCGCGATCATGTGGGAGCTGCGCGAGGCCGGGAAGCTCAACGACGCGATGACCGTCACCGGCCGCAAGATGGCCGAGAACCTTGACGGCCGCGAGTCGAAGGACCGGGAGATGATCCGGCCCTATTCGAAGCCCCTTGCCGAGAAGGCCGGCTTCGTGGTGATGACCGGCAACCTCTTCGACACCGCGATCATGAAGACCTCGGTGATCTCCAAGGAGTTCCGCGACCGCTACCTCTCGACGCCGGGCGACGAGAACGCCTTCACCGTCCGGGCCGTCGTCTTCGACGGGTCGGAAGACTACCACGACCGGATCAACGACCCCGACCTCCAGATCGACGAGCGCTGCGTCCTCGTGATCCGCGGGGCCGGGCCGATCGGCTGGCCGGGCTCGGCGGAGGTGGTGAACATGCAGCCGCCGGATGCGCTCCTGAAGCGGGGGATCATGTCCCTCCCCACCATCGGCGACGGCCGGCAATCCGGCACCGCCGACAGCCCCTCGATCCTCAACGCCTCGCCCGAGGCGGCCGCGGGCGGCGGCCTCGCCTGGCTCCAGACCGGCGACATGATCCGGATCGACCTCAACACCGGCCGTGTCGACGCGCTGGTGCCGGACGCCGAGTGGGAGGCCCGAAAGCAGGCCGGCCCGCTCAAGTATCCGGAAAGCCAGACCCCCTGGCAGGAACTCGCCCGCGCGCATGTCACCCAGCTCGCCGAGGGCGGCTGCATCGACCTCGCGGTGAAGTACCAGAAGGTCCGCCGCGTGATCCCGCGGCACAACCACTGACGAAGGGGCGCCGAAGGCCCATGAAGGTTTGCGTCTTCGGCGCCGGAGCCACGGGCGGCAACTTTGCCGCTCGGCTGGCGCTGGCCGGGAACGACGTATCCGTCGTCGCCCGAGGCGCGCAACTCGAAGCGATCCGCGCCAACGGCCTTGAACTGCGGTCGGGCCCGGACGTGTTCCACGCCCGCCCCCGCGCCTCGGACGACCCCACCGCGCTCGGGCGGCAGGACATCGTGATCGTCGGCGCGAAGGCGACCGGGCTCGGCGCCGTGGCCGCCGCCCTCGCGCCGCTGATCGGGCCCGAAACGCTCGTCGTCTTCCCGCAGAACGGCATTCCCTGGTGGTACCCGCTCCGCGCCGTTCCCGGCGCGCCGCCGCCGCCGGACCTGCCGGTCTTCCGCCTCGCCGCCGCCTTCGCCCCGGTCCTGCCGCCGGAGCGCACGATCGGCGGCGTCATCTACTCCTCCAACGAGGTGATCGCGCCCGGCGTCGTCGCCCACCGGAACCCGCCGCTGAACCGGCTGGAGATCGGCCCCGCCGCCGACAGCGCCCCGCCGCTCGACGATCTTCGCGCGGCGCTCGAAGCGGCCGGCATCCAGTCCCCCGCGCCGGCGGAGATCCGCGCCGTGGTCTGGCGGAAGCTCCTCGTCAACATGAGCGCGTCGGCGCTCGCCCTCGCCACCGGCCAGCTCTCCTCCGCGCCGAAAACCGATCCCGCGCTCGGCGAGACCTTCCTCCGCATCGTCCGCGAAGGGCTCGCCGCCGCCGCCGCGCACGGCTTCCCGATGCCGGAGATCGAGCCCGAGGCGCTCCTCGCCCGGCTGCCGGAGCACAAGCCCTCGATCCTCCAGGACTATGAACTCGGCCGGCCGATGGAGATCGCCGAGATCGTGCTCGCCCCCGCCGCCTTCGCCCGCGCCGCCGGGATCGAGACGCCGACGCTCGACGCCATCGGCGCCGTCACCGCCGCGCTCGCCCGCGCGCGGAGCCTCTATCGCGGCTGAGGCGCCGACGGGCGATCATGACCACCGCCCTTCTCTACGCCGCGACCGTCCTCATCTGGGGGGCGAGCTGGATCGGCATCGCCTTCCAGATCGCCGAGGTCGCGCCGATCCAGGCGGTGCTCTACCGCTTCTCCGGGGCGGCGGCGCTCATCTTCCTCTGGCTCGCGCTGAGCGGGCGGCTGAAGCCGATCCCGCGCCGGGCGCATCTCATCTGCGCCGCCACCGGCCTCGCGATCTTCGCGGCGAACTATGTCCTCTGCTACCAGGCCATCGCGCTCGGCCTCACCTCGGGCGTCGCGGCGGTGATCTATTCGCTTCTCGTGGTCTGGAACGCCGCCAACGCCGCGCTGATCTATGGAGACCGGCCCGGCCCCGGCTTCGCCCGCTCGGCGGCGCTCGGCCTCGTCGGCATCGGCTGCCTCTTCTGGGAGGACCTTCTGGCGGTGGCGGAAGGGCGGGAGGCGCCGGTCGCGCTCCTCCTCTGCGTCGGCGCGGTCTATTGCGCTTCGCTCGGCAACATGGGCTCGCGGAAGCTCTCCTCGCTCGGGGTGGAGGTGCTGACGGCGAACGGCTGGGCGATGGGCTACGCCTCCTCGGCGCTCTTTCTCTGGTGCCTCGCCTTCGAGCGGCCCTTCGGCTTCAGCCTGTCGGCGGGGTTCCTCGTCAGCTTCGCGCTTCTGACCGTCTTCTCGACGGTCGTCGCCTTCTGGCTCTACTTCACCCTCATCAAGCGGATCGGCGCCGCGCGCGCCGCCTACGCCTTCGTCGCCTTCCCGGCCGTGGCGCTGGCGATCTCCTCGGTCTTCGAGGGCTATGAGTGGACCCCGGCGCACCTCGCCGGCGTCGCCCTCATCGCCATCGGCAACGTCTCCTTGCTGCGGGGCGCTCGGACGGCGCGCTGAGGGCCGCGCCAGACACTTGGTGGGCGCGTGGTCTACTTGTGGTGGGTGGTTTATCCCTCAAGCCCCGAGCGAAGGCTGAGCGGCTGGGGACATCGCCAACGCGCCCTCCCGGGGGGAGGGTCGGGCGCGGCCCGGGCTGGTCGCCCGGGCGAAGGATCGTGGCGGGCGCGGCGGCGCCTTCATTGCATGGGAGCCTCTGCCGTAACCGTCGGCGCGACCTGCGGCCCGCCTCACGCCTCCGCCCGCGCCGCCTCCCAGGCCAGCATCGCCCGCTTCACCGGAAGGCCCCAGTGATAGCCGCCAAGCTCGCCGGTCTTCCGGAGCGCCCGGTGGCAGGGGATCAGCCAGGAGACCGGGTTCCGCCCCACCGCGGTGCCGACCGCGCGGGCCGCCCTCGGCTTGCCGACCACGCGGGCGATCTCGGAATAGGTCGTCACCGAGCCGGTCGGGATCGAGAGCAGCGCCTCCCAGACCTTGATCTGGAACGGCGCGCCGATCATCGCGATTCGCGCCTCGCCGCCGCCGCCGAAGGCCGCACGGACCCAGGGCTCGACCGCCGCCGGGTCCTCCCGGTAGCGGGCGTTCGGCCAGCGGCACGTAAGGTCCGCCAGCGCCGCCTCGCGGCCCGTCTCGGCGGCGAAGGCCATGCCGCAGAGGCCCCGATCCGTCCCCATCGCCAGGGTCTCGCCGAACGGGCCGTCGAACCAGCCCCAGGCGATATCCAGCCCCTCGCCGCCCGAAGCCCAGGCGCCGGGGCTCATCGCCTCCCAGCGCACGAAGAGGTCGTGGAGCCGGCCGGGGGAGGAGAGGCCGGCCTCCATCGTCGCATCGAGCAGGGTGAAGCGCTCCGCCAACAGCCGCTTGGCGTGGTCGAGCGTCAGATACTGCACATAGCGCTTCGGCGAGACGCCGACCCATTCGGAAAACATCTTCTGGAAATGCGCGGGGGAGAAGCCCATCCGCGCCGCCAGCGCGTCGAGCGAGGGCGTCGCCGGCCCGTCCCGCTCGAGCAGGCGGATCGCCTCGAGGACGATCTCGTGGTGGAATTCGGCGGCGGGGGCGATCTCGTTCATCTCACGTCTCCTTGTGCGCCGAAGATGGCTTTCGCCCGGCATTCGCGCCACCCGGTTCATGCGGCTTTGACGAACGCCGCGCCATGATGAAGGCTCGCCCGACGAACAGGAGGTTCCGATGCGCGCACTGCTCCCCGCCCTTCTCCTCGCCGCCTTCGCCGGCTCGGCCGCCGCTCAGTCGGTGGACGCCGCGAACCCGAAAAGCGTGGCGGACGCGCTCCTGAAGCTCGGCTACCGGGCCAAGCTCGAAACCGATTCCGAGGGCGACCCGGTGGTGCGAAGCGCCATCGAGGGGATCGACTACTCGGTCTTCTTCTACGGCTGCAATGGCGGCAAGCTCTGCAAGTATGTCGTCTTCACCGCCTCGTTCGACCTCCGGGACGGGATGACGCTGGAGGCGATCAACGAGTGGAACAGGGCCAAGATCATCGGCCAGGCCCATCTGGACGACGAGATGGACCCCCATCTCGAATACTTCCTCACCACGATCGGCGGCCTCAACCAGGCCAACTTCGCCGATGCGGTGGACTGGTGGGGCGTCACGATGGCGGAGTTCAAGACGCATATCGGTTGGTGAGCCGCCCGCCAACGCATTCCAAATTTGCGATGTGGAATTGAAATCAGTCGCTTGCGGTCGATATCAACCTTGATACGCGGTCAGCGGATGTCGACCCAGACGAGCCGGTGGTCGGAGCCGGCCCGCCCGACGAGCCGCGACAGCGGGTCCTCCGGCGCCGGCCAGAAGACGCCTGCGCCGACCACTTTGAGCCCTTTCGAGGGGATCACATGGTCCACCCGGAGGGCGCCCGGCCCCTCCGGCGGGCGCCGCCACTCCGCGGTGTCGAGCGCCGGGTCGCCCGTCTGGCCTTCGTCCGCCGCGGCTCGGCCGCCCTCGCTCCCGGGCGCCGGGTCCTGGCCGAGCGCATAGAGGAGCTTCAGCGCGCCGGGCCGTCCGGCGCCGTCCTCCGGGTCGAGGTTCAGATCGCCGAGCGCGATCCAGAGCGCGCCGCGGCCGAGCCCGCCCCGCCGCCCCTCATCGTCGGCGATCCAGTCCGCGCCGCCGACATAGTCGACCCAGAACCGCACTTCGTCATGGTTCCGCCGGCCGTTCGCATCTTCCGGCCCGTCGAAGACCGGCGGCGTCGGGTGCGATGCGAGGAGGTGGACCACACGCCCGTCCGGCAGCGACACAGGAAGGTCCCAATGGCTCTTCGACGAGAGCGGCAGCGCGTCGGCCGCCGGCCCGAAATGGTCCCGCGGCAGGAGCGCGCCCGGCATGTCGGCCCAGAGAACCCGCCGGAAGGTGCGGATCAGGTCCCGTTGCAGCGGCAGTCGGGAAAGGAGCGCCATGCCGTATTGGCCCTCGAAATGGCCGAAGCCGAACGCGTCCCGCGGCCCGTCCGTCCGCCCGTCGCCGTCGAGGTCGAAGCCGGAGGGGACGCCGGTGTTGACCGGCCCGGCGAACAGCTCTGGATAGTCGATCCCCTCCGCCCCGCGCGTTCCCTCTCGCAGCAGGTCGCGCATGAGCGCGGCCGCGACGCCGCGCGAGTCGTGGTCCACTTCGAGGAGGAGGAGCACGTCGGGCCGCACAAGCTGGACGATCTCGGCGACGATTCCGGACCGCTTCCCGTCGCCAAGCCGCAGCTTCTGGACCAGCTCGCCCGGGTTCCGCTCCGCCAGCGCCGTGTTGAAGACGGCGATCCGCACCGCGCCCTCGGGTTTCGGCGGCGGGTCTTCGGCCGCGGCCGCGCCGGCGACGAGGAGGAGGAGCCCGGCGAGCGCCCGTCTCATCGGGCGAGCGCGAAGCCGAGCCGGAGATAGGCGGCGGCGTAGATGAGCGCGGCGGCGACGGCCGCGCCCCAGAGCGAAATCAGCCAGAGCCCGGTGAAGCCCTCGGCGAGCGGCGGCAAGGCCAGCGTGTGCTCGATCGGCGGGAGATGCGTCGCCGAGAGCATCCGGGCGAAGACCGGCGCATAGGCGAGGCAGAGCGCCGAGAGGCTGAGCGAGGCGGCGCGAAGCCAGAGCCGGCCGGAGACCCGCTCGCCCTCGTCGACGAAGTCGTCCGGCTCGAGATCGTCCTTCCAGCGGAGCGCGTGGCTCCGCAGCGTCTTCGGCCGGGCGATCGGCGCGACCGCGGCGATGAAGGCGACCGCCAGCGCCAGCGCGAGCGCGACGGAGAGCGCCGCCGCCACGCCCCGCGCCGCGAGGCGGGAGACCGGCGCCAGCCCCTCCGTCTCCGCCGCGAACATGCCGACCGGGCTGAACGGGAAGGCCCAGAACCGGAAAAGCGCGTGATCGAGCGCGCGCATCTCCGCTTCCGCCCGGTATGCGACGAGAACGGTAACGAGCCCGATCAGCGCCGCGGCGAGGATCAGGCCCGGCCCGGTCGGCGCGATCCGATAGGGGAGGGCGGCCCGCCGCTCCTCGGCCGCATAGAGGCGCGCCGCGGTCCAGCCGAGCCAGAGGGAGAGGAGCGCCGCAACGCCTCGCGCCGCGGTCAGCGGCCCCGGCGCGAGCAGCGGCGCGACGAGATAGGCGGCGGCGGTGAGGGCGCCCATCGCATAGGCCGGGTTGCGCCGCTCCGCCATGCGCCCCCTCCCGAGCCGGCGCCGCGGCGGTGGCTCAGAGCCAGGGCTGAGCCGCCGCCCGCTTCGCCTCGAACGCGTCGATCGCCGAACCCTTCTCCATCGTCAGGCCGATGTCGTCGAGCCCTTCGAGCAGGCAGCGGCGGCGGAACGGGTCGATGCTGAAGGCGACCTCGCCGCCATCCGGGCCCTTGATGACTTCGTTCTCGAGATCGACCGTCAGGGTCGAGTTGGCGCCGCGCGAGGCGTCGTCCATCAGCTTCTCAAGGTCCTCCGGCGAGACCTTGATTGGCAGAATGCCGTTCTTGAAGCAGTTGTTGTAGAAGATGTCGGCGAAGGAGGTGGAGATCACGCAGCGGATGCCGAAATCTAGCAGCGCCCAGGGCGCGTGCTCACGGCTGGAGCCGCAGCCGAAATTGTCCCCCGCGACGAGGATCTGCGCGTTCCGGTAGGCCGGCTTGTTCAGCACGAAGTCGGGCTTTTCATTGCCCTCCTCGTCGAAGCGCATCTCGTCGAAGAGGTTCTTGCCGAGCCCGTCGCGCTTGATCGTCTTCAGGAACTGCTTCGGGATGATCATGTCGGTGTCGACGTTGATCTGCGGCATCGGGGCCGCAACGCCGGTGAGCACGGTGAATTTCTGCATGGGAGCCTCCTCCAACGCCGCCGGATAGACCACGCGCGGCCCCGGCGCGCAAGAACCGCGTCAGCGCCGCTCGTCCGCGTCCATCCGCCGTTCGAGCCGCCGCACCAGCGCGGAGATGACGAGGACGAGGACGAGATATTCGAGGATGAGGAACGAGTAGAGTTCGAGCGGCCGGTATTCGGTGACGGCCAGCTCGTTCGCCCGCCGCGTCAGCTCCTGCACCCCGATGACGGAGGCGAAGGCGCTCATCTTCAGAACGTAGATAAACTGGTTGGCCAGCGCCGGCAGGATGCGCCGGATCGCCTGCGGCAGGATCACGTAGCGCATCGCCTGCGCGCGTGTGAGCCCGATCGTCGAGGCCGCCTCGAACTGCCCGCGGGCGATGGACTGGACCCCGGCGCGGTAGATCTCGGCGGTGAAGGCGCTGTCGGAGATCGCCAGCGTCAGGATCGCGCCCCAGAACGGGTCCACCACCAGCGAGACGCCCATCGCCCGGAACATCAGCGGCATCCCGTAGAACACCCAGAAAAGGAGCGGCAGGAGCGGGATCGCCCGCACGAATTCGACATAGGCCCTGTTGAAGAGCCGGGGCCCGCGCCGTTCCGAAAGGCCGGGCAGGGCGACAAGAAGGCCAAGCGTCGCCGAAAGGGCGATGGCGACCAGCGAGATCTTGATCGTGGTCCAGAAGCCGCTGACGAGGAAGCGGATGTTGGTCTGGCCCTGCGGCGTCGTCGGGTCGATGACATACCAGCCCCAGTTCGCCGACGAGGCGCAGCCGGCGAGCGCGAGGCAGGCGAGAAGGGGGAGGGCGCGGCTCAATGCGCCAGCACCTTGCGAAGGAAGTCCTGCGCCCGCGACGTCTGCGGCGCGGCGAAGAAGGCGGCGGGCGGCGCCGCCTCGACGACTTCGCCGCGGTCCATGAAGACGACCCGGTCGGCGACGCGGCGGGCGAAACCCATCTCGTGCGTCACCACGACCATCGTCATGCCCTCCTCGGCGAGGGAGACCATCACCTCCAGCACCTCGGCGATCATCTCGGGGTCGAGCGCCGAGGTCGGCTCGTCGAAGAGCATGATCTTCGGCCCCATGCAGAGGCTCCGGGCGATGGCGACGCGCTGCTGCTGGCCGCCGGAAAGGGCGGCGGGCCGCTTTTCCGCCTGCTCAGGGATGCGGACCCGTTCGAGAAGGCGCATCGCCCGCGCCTCCGCCTCCGCCCGCGAGAGGCCGAGCGCCTTGATCGGTCCGAGGGTCAGGTTCTGCAGCACGGTGAGATGCGGGAAGAGGTTGAACTGCTGGAACACCATGCCGATCTCGCCCCGCCGCGGCGTCCCCTCGCCGAAGCGGATCTCCCCTGCTTCCGGCCGTTCGAGCCCGACGACGCACGCCATCGGCCGCGCGAATTGGCTCGTCTTGAA
>CALFYQ010000029.1 GCA_937952085.1 uncultured Paracoccaceae bacterium
AGATCGGCCAGGCGCTCGACACGCCCGACGACATCATCTTCGACTGGCTGCAGGAGACGGCGTTTCCGGGCCAGCCGATCGGCCGGCCGATCCTCGGCCCGGCGGAGCGGGTGAAGGGCTTTTCCGAGGGCGATCTTCGAGGCTTCGTCGCGCGGCATTACGCGCCGGACCGGATGATCCTCTCCGCCGCCGGCGCGGTGGACCATGACGCGATCCTCGCCGAGGCGGAGCGGCTTCTCGGCGGGCTTACGCCGGCGCCGGCCTCCGAGCGCTCCGCGGCGCGCTACAGGGGCGGCGAGCGGCGGGAGGTGAAGCGGCTCGAACAGGCGCACATGGCGCTCGCCTTCGAGGCGCCGTCATGGCTCGATTCCGGCTACTATGCGACGCAGCTGATGAGCGTGGCGCTCGGCGGCGGCATGTCCTCCCGCCTCTTCCAGGAGGCGCGGGAGAAGCGCGGGCTCTGCTACACGATCTTCGCGCAGGCCGGCGCCTATGCCGATTCCGGGCTCTTCACCATCTATGCCGGCACCGGCGCCGGGGAGGCGAAGGCGCTCGCGGAGGTGACCGCCGACGTGATCCGCGCCGCCGCCGACAACCTCACCCAGGCGGAGCTCGACCGGGCGCGCGCCCAGACCAAGGCCGGCATCGTGATGGGGCTCGAAAGCCCCTCGGCGCGGGCCGAGCGGCTGGCGCGCTCACTGATGATCTGGGGCGAGACGCCGGATCTGACAAAGACGATGGCGAAGATCGACGCGGTGACGGTGGAAGACATCCGCAACGCCGCGGCGGCCCTTGCCGCCGGCCAGCCGACCCTCGCCTGGTACGGGCCGGTCAAGCGGGCGCCGGATCTCGACGCCCTTCGGACCCGTCTCGCCGCGTGACGCCGTGCTGGGGTTCTGGCCGCGCGGGGAAGTCCGGCTCGAAACCGAGCGGATGGTGCTGCGGCCGCCCCGGACGGCGGATTTCGCCGGCTGGGCGCAGGCGCGAAAGGCGAGCCGGGACTATCTGACGCCCTGGGAGCCGACCTGGTCGTCCGACCACCTCTCCTATCCCGCCTTCCGGCAGCGGGTGCGCTGGGCGCGCCGCGCAGTGCGGGAGCAGCGCGCCTGGCCCTTCTTCCTGACCCGCAAGCCTGACGGCGCCTTCCTCGGCGCAATCACGCTCGACAATGTCCGCCGCGGCCCGGCGCAAGCCGGCACGATCGGCTACTGGGTCGCCGAGTCGGAGGCGCGGAAGGGGTACATGCTAGAGGCGATCCAGGCGGTGCGCGCCTTTGCCTTCGAGGAACTCGGCCTCAGCCGCCTCGAAGCGGGCTGCCTGCCGGAAAACACGGCCTCCCGCCGCCTCCTTGAAAAGGCCGGCTTTCGCCAGGAGGGGCGGGCGGAAGCCTATCTCCAGATCAACGGGCGCTGGCGCGAACACGCGCTCTACGCCTCGCTGAGGCAGGATCGAAAACCGGCGGAGATGGTGCGGCCCGCGGCCGAGTGATCAGGCGTTTCCGCCCTCGGCGGAGAGCAGCGCCGGGTCGATCCCGAGCCGGCGGAGCGCGGCGGACCACTTCTCGTCATCGGCGAGGCTGAAGACCAGTTCCTCGTCCGCGTCGACGGTGAGCCAGCCATTGCGCCGAAGCTCGCTTTCGAGTTGCCCGCCCGCCCAGCCGGAATAGCCGAGCGCGATGATCGACCGTCTCGGCCCAACGCCTTCGGCGATCGCCTTCAGCACATCCACCGTCGCCGTCATAGAGAAGCGGTCGTCCACTTCCAGCGTCGCCTCCTCGAGGCTCCAGTCGGAGGAATGGAGCACGAAGCCACGCTGGGTCTCGACCGGGCCGCCGTAATGGATGCGCCCCACGGTCCCCGGGCCAGGCTCGATCTCGAGCTGGCGGAAGAGGTCCTCCCGCTTCACGTTGCCGGCGGGCCGGTTCACGACGAGGCCGAGAGCGCCGTCGTCGGAATGTGCGCACATGTAGATCACCGTCTTCTCGAAGCGGGGATCGCCCATGCTCGGCATGGCGATGAGGAGCTTGCCGCACAGGCCTTCGGCTTCATCGTCGTCAGGATTGTTCGCTTCGCCCATGGAGAATAGGTGCGATGCGCCGGGCCGCCGATCAAGCGCGGCGTCGCCGAACTGTGAAAAACAGAAACGCTTTGAGCGCCTATATGCAAAGCATGGGGTTCTTCTCGAAATCGCGCCTCCGAGCGCTCGCAACCGCGCTTTGCGTCTCCCTGGCCGCCGGCTCGGCCGCCGCCGAGCCGGGGGAGCTTTCCCGCGCGCGCCTGCTCTCCGGCTGGGCGGAGCCCGACGGCGCGCGGATGGCGGCGCTTCTCGTCGAGCTGGCGCCGGGCTGGAAGACCTATTGGCGCAATCCCGGCGAGGCCGGGGTGCCGCCGGAATTCGACTGGTCGGCCTCGACCAACCTTGCGGCGGCGGAAATCTCCTGGCCGGCGCCGAAGGTCTTCGAGGCCTTCGGGATGACGACGATCGGATATTCCGACCGGATGCTGCTGCCGATCAAGGTGACGCCGTCCGACCCCACGAAGCCGATCGGGCTCCGGCTCACGCTCTTTTATGGGGTATGTGAGGAAGTCTGCCTTCCGGCCACGGCCGAGCTTTCGCTAGCGATCGCGCCCGGCGCGCCCCCGGAGGATGCCGCGGAGATCGGCGCCGCACTCGGCCGTGCGCCGGCGCCGGCGGAGGCGGGCGGTGTGAAGGCGGCCAGTTGCGAAATCGGCGCGGACCGGATGGTGGCCCGGCTCGCCTACGCCGCGCCGCCGGCCCGCGCCCCCCTCGTCGTGGCCGAAGGGCCCGACAACGTCGCCTTCGGCGCGTTCAAGGCGCGGATGGACGGCGACGCGCTGGTCGCCGAAGGCGAGATGCGTCTTTCGCCCGGCGCCTGGATCGACCGCGCCGCGCTCCGGCTCTTTCTTCTCGATCACGATGGCGGGCCGGCCTATGTCGTCCACGGCTGCCCCGGCGCCTGACGCGCCCCGCGCCGGGGCGCCGCGTTGCGCCGCCGGCGCCGCCCCGCCATATTGGAGCGAAGGCCGGCCGGGACAGGGACGATCATGCAGCGACTTTTCGACTGGCTGGTCGAGTTCTGGGACCGGCTCCGCGGCCTTCTCGGCCTCAACCGTCTGACGCGCCGCGGCCGCGGCGACGCGCTGCAGGGCCGCGGCGTCTTCCGGCGGCTCTTCTACTTCCTGAGGCCGATCATCGTCCTCTTCGTGCTCGGCTATGGCGCGGTGATGATCTGGCGCTTCTCCTGGGTGCGAGGGGAGGATCTGGCCTATCCGCAGAACGTGCTAGCCGAATTGCCGGCACCGGCCGAAGGCGGCTGCGCCGAGAGCGCCATCGTTCATGTCCAGCAATCGCTGCTCGACATGCTGGTGAACCAGAACGACTGGGCGCCGGCGACGCCGCAGTTCAAGTTCGGCTTCTTCTGGCTGGTGAGCTGGGAGGCGACCCCTTTCTTCGACAACAAGGCGGCGTTCCAGCGCGGCGTGCTCGCCACGGTGCGGCGGATGTCGCTGGAGCTGACGGACACGCTCGGCCGCGTGCGCGGCACCTCCGGCGCGGACCCGGACCTCGAGGCGGCGCGAAGCCTCCTGACGATCGACGAGCGCACCTGGATCATCAACCCGTTCGACGAACGACTGCCGCTTCTCGCCACCTCGGCGGCCTCGTCCTATCGCAACGCGATGGAGCGGTTCGCCGCCTATGACGCGCGGCTCTCCACCTGCGAGGCACTCTTCGATGCGCGGGCGGACAACCTCTTCGCCCTGCTCGACAAGTTCTCCACCGATCTCGGCTCGACGGTCGACCACGTGGCGAGCCGCAGCCAGACGCGCGTCTATGACGTGGCGAGCCATTCCTTCAAGGACGGACCGGGCAACAATCTCGGCTGGTTCGACTTCCGCGCGGACAACCTGTTCCACGAGGCGCGGGGCCGGATGTACGCTCTCCACGGCCTGATGCAGGCGGCGCGGGTCGACTTCACCGACGTCATCAAGCAGCGCAACCTCGACAGCCTCTGGAACCGGATGGAGGCGCACGTCGCCGAAGCGGCCGCGCTCTCCCCGCTGATCGTCTCGAACGGGGCGGAGGACGGGATGGTGACGCCGGCGCATCTGACGGCGATGGCGCAATATCTCCTCCGCGCCCGCTCCAACATGACGGAGATCAGGGACGTGCTGGCGCGCTGACGGCGCGCGCGAGCCCCCTTCGCCGACGGCGCCGCGCCATGCGCCGGAACGCCCGGAGCCCGGCGCCGAGATCGTGCTGGATCGCGATCATCGCCGGCGTGACGAAGAGGACGAGCACCATCCCGAAGGCGAGGCCGTAGACCAGCGTCACCACGGTCGGCTTGAGGAACAGCGCCTGCTGGCTCCGTTCGAAAAGGAGCGGCGCGAGCCCGCCGATCGTGGTCAGCGTCGTCAGGAGCACGGCGCGGAGCCGGTCGGAGGCCGCTTCGACGAGAGCGGGACGGATGGCGCGGCGGGCGGCGTGCTCGTCCGCCGCCGTCACCAGAACGATGGAATCGTTCACGATGATGCCGGACATGCCGATCAGCCCGACGACCGAGAACAGCGAGAGCGCGAGCCCGTTCCAGTAATGGCCCCAGAGCGCGCCGACGATCCCGAACGGGATCGCCAACACGATGACGAGCGGCCGCGACCAGGAGCCGAAGATCCAGGCGAGAACGAGGTAGACGCCCGAGACGCAGAAGATGAAGCCGAGCGTCGCATCGGAGAGGAACGACCGCTCCTGCTCGGCGAGGCCGACCCGTTCCGCCGTCACGTCGAAACGCGCCTCGATCTCGGGCAGGATCCGGTCGCGGATCGCCTCCGTCGCGGCGGCGGCGATGGCGGGGTCGTCCTCGGACAGATCGCCGGTGACGGCGAGCGTGGCGCGCCCATCCTCCCGGCGGACCATCGAGAAGCCGGAGCGCGGCTCGACATCGACCAGCTCGGAAAGGCGGGCCCAGCGGCCATCCGGCGTTCGGATCGTGGCGCGGTCGAGATGATCGGGGCCGAGCTCCGCCTCGGCGAGCGAGACGTTCACCTTCGCGGTCCGGCCGTCGAGCAGGAATTCGGCGGCGTCGATCCCCGAAAGCCGGTCGCGAAGCGCCTGGCCGAGCGCCTCGTCGGTGAGGCCGAGCGCCTCCGCCCGCGGGGTGAGGCGGAGCGAAAGTTCGGTCTTGTCGTAGGAGAGGCTGTCCTCGAGCCCACCGACCCCGGGCAGCGAACCGAGTGCGCGTTTCAGCGCCTCGGCCGCGCGTTTCAGCACCGCCGGGTCCGCGCCCGTGAGGTTCACGGCGATGGAATCCTCGCCCGGCCCGCGCCGCCCGGCCCGAATGGAGAGTGTTTCGAGCCGCGGCAGGCGCAGGATCTCCTGCTCCCAGGCGGCGACGAAATCGGACTGCGAGAAGGGCCGGAGATCAGGGTCGATCAGCGTCACCGAGAGGCCGCCAAGAAGGTCGGGATCCTTCCCCTCGGCGCCGGGGAGCCCGCGCCAGCCGGCGGAGCCGCCGATCTGGGCGATGGCGTAATCGAGCCCGCCGACGCCATGCTCGGCCCGGAATTCGGCGTCGGTCCGCTCCAGCGCCGCGCGCATCTCTCTTAGCTGGGCCGCCGTATCCGACCGCGTCGCGCCGGGCGCCATCGCGATGTTGGCGTCGACGGTGCGAAGCTCCGGCGCGGCCCAGAACCGCCATTTCACGTCGCCGTCGAGAAAGAGCGTCAACGAATGGAGCGTCAGAGAGATCGCCCCGGCGACGACGACCCAGCGGATTGAGATCACGAAGCGCATCAGCGGCCGGAAGACGGTGCGCCGGAACCGGTCGAAGCCGCGGTTGAAGGCGCGGCTCGGCGCGTCGACCCAGCTTGCGCGCGCCCGGCCGGCGAGGGCGTGACGCATATGCGCGGGCAGGATCAGGAAGCATTCGATCGTGGAGGCGGCGAGGACGGCGATCACCGTAAGCGGCACGTCGAGCACCATTGCGCCGAAGCGGCCCGAGACGAAGGTAATGCCGGCGAAGGCGATGATCGTCGTCACCGTCGCGGCGAGGACGGGCGCCGCCATCCGCGCGGCGCCGAAGGTGGCGGCCGCCTCCGGCCCGGCGCCTTCGGAGGCGAGCCGGTCGGCATGTTCGCCGACGACGATGGCGTCATCCACCACGATGCCGAGGCAGACGATCAGCGCGAAGAGCGAGACCATGTTGATGGTGACGCCCGCCGCCCACATGAAGACAACCGCCGCCGCGAAGGAGACCGGAAGGCCGATCGCCACCAAGAAAGGGAAGAACAAGGAAAGGAAGAGGAAGAGGAGCGCGAGGACGATCGCGAGCCCCTCTGCGGCGTTGGCGAGGAGAAGGTTCAGCCGGTCGGAAATTTCCTCCGCCGGCGCCTCCGTCAGGCGGATCGAGACGCCTTTCGGCAGGGTCGGGGCCAGCTTCGCCGCGATTTCCTCGGTCTTCTTCTGGATCGCGATTGCGTCGCCATCGGCATCCCGGTCGATCCGGAGGAGAACCGCCGGCTCCTCCCCAAAAAAGAAGGCGCGTCCCGCCTCGACGCCTTCGAGCCGGACGGTCGCGACGTCCCGCACCAGGAGCCGCTCGCCTCCGGGCAGGGCGCGGACCGGGATCGCGGCGATCTCCTCCGCGCGCCGGCGGTTCTCTCCGGACCGGACGCGCGGGGCTGCGAGGCCGAGCTCGCCCGCCGGCCGACTGTCCGCCCCGGCGCCGATGGCGGCGGCGATCTCGCGAAGCGAAAGATCGTGGCGGACCAGCGTCGCCTCCTGCGCCTCGACGCGGATCACCGGCTGCTGCACGCCCAGGAGCGTGGTGCGGGCGATCCCGGCGTCGAAGAGCCGCGTCTGCAATTCGTCGGCGTAGCGGGATAGCTGCGGCGCGCCGACGGGCCCGTGGATCAGCACGTCCGTCACCTTCTCGCGGAAGGCGACACGCGCGATCACCGGCCGCTCCGCGGCGTCGGGGAGCGACTTCACCGCCTCCACCGCCGCGCCGGCCTCCTCGACGGCGCGGCTCATGTCCCAGCGTTCCTCGAACTCCACGGTGATGACCGCGCGGCCCTGCCGGGCGACGGAGCGCGTGCTCTCGACGCCGTCGAGGGCCCGGAGCGATGGCTCCAGCTCCGCGACGATGGCGCGGTCCACATCCTCCGGCCCGGCGCCGGGCCAGAGCACCGTTACGGTCAGCCGTTCGACGATGAAATCGGGGAGATACTGGCTCCGGAGCTTGCCGCCGGCGATCACGCCGCCGAGCAGGATCAGCGCCATCAGGAGGTTCGCCGCGGTGGCGTGGCGGGCGAAATACCCGATCGGGCCGGTCATCCGGGGCGGCCCATCCGCGCCTCGAGCCGTTCGACCAGCGCCGAGGGGGCGCGGCCGGAGCGGAGCGCCTCGAGAAGGCGCGCCCGCGTCTCCCCCGTCATCGCGCCGGCGGTCTCGACATAGCGGATCAGCCGGTCACGCCGCGCCGGGTCGAGATCGACGAGCGGGCTGTCGTCCGGCGGCGCGTCGTCGGGTTCCGGCGCCGCCTCAGGGGCGAGCAGGCGGACCTTCACGCCTGGGCCGAGCTGCGGCGCGCGGACCTTGAGATAGCGTTTTCCCGCCGGCGCGCCGGCGACGATTACCGTCGCCCCCTGCCGGCGGAGAATGCCGACCTTCAGCGCGCGGAGCCGGCTTTCCTCGTCCACCAGAAGCATCTCGCCGTCTTCGGCGACGGCCGATGCGGGGAGAACCGATACGCCGGCGAGTGGCGGCTCTTCGAGCCGGACGGTCACGAAATCCCCAGGGCGAAGGAGGGCGCCGGCGCCGGGGTCGAGCTTGCCCCAGATCAGCCGCCCGGTCTCGCCCGGGCCGCTCTGCGCGCCGATCCGGGCGAGCACACCCCTGGCCGCGAGGGGGGCGCCGTCGAGCGAGAGCGTCGCCTCGAAAGGGAGCGGCGGCAACGCGCCGTCGGCGCCGACCAGCCGCGCGAATTCGGCGTTGGAAATTCGGAAGGCGGCTTCAAGCGCGGCGGGGTCGATCAGCGACGCGATTCGCTCGTTTCCGCCGACCAGCCCGCCCTCCACCGCAGAAACGTTGGCGACAATTCCTTCGAAGGGCGCGCGCTCCTCGGTCTCGTCCAACGTGCGGCGCGCCTCGGCGAGCGCGATGCCGGCGCGTTCGAGGGCGATGCCGGCGCGCTCGATGCGGATTGCGGCGGCGATAGTTGCCTGTGCGCGGCCCGCCACCGCCTGCTCCGCCGCGGCGAGGGCCATCTCGGCTTCCTCGAATTCCGCGGTGGTGGCGACGCCGCGGCCAAGAAGCGTCCGGCGGCGTTCGAGCCCGGCGCTTCGGAGATCCCGCTGCATTTCGGCGGCGCGGGTCTCCTCCCGCGTCACCTCGACAGCCTGACGCGCTTCGGCCAGGTCGGCCGCCGCCTCGCGCTCGGCCGCCTCGGCGTCGGCTACGCGGGCTTCGTAGTCCTCGGGGTCGATGCGGTAGAGGAGTTCGCCGGCGGAGACGGCGGCGCCGTCCCGCAGTTTGGGTGAGAGATAGACGAGCCGGCCCGGCGCTCCGGCGCGGAGCTCCAGCATCCGTCCGGCGCGAATCTCGCCATAGGCGGATATGACGGGCCGCGCCTCGCCGACCGAAATCTCGCCGATCTCGACCGCGAAGACGCGTTCCTCGGCGAGTGGCGACGGCGCGCGATCCGGCGCGGCGCCCCGGTCCGCGACGCGCCAGACGCCCCAGCCGATCAGCGCGACGGCGATGAGGAGCTGGATCGCGCCCCCGAGGCTCCGCATCACGAACCGCATCCCGCTCCTTTCCGCCGCGACGGCCCGGAGGCCGCGCTGGGAGCATAGCGCGGATTTCCCGCGCTGCTCAGTCCCGCTCAACGCGGCGGGCGCGGCGTTCCGGCGGCCTCAGTTCCTCGGCGGGCGCTTCAGGTAGACGTAGAGCGCGCCGCCGCCGCCATGTTTCGGATGCGCCGGCGTCACGTTCACGACGATCTCCGAAAGCGGCGGCGCCTCGAACCAGAAGGGCGCCTCGCGGCGAATGATCCCGGGCCCGCTGTCGCCGAAGCCGCCCTTGCCGGTGACGACCAGAACGAGCCGCCGGCCTGCGGCGCGGCTCCGGAGGATGAAGGCGCTGACGGTGCGGTGCGCGACCGCGACCGGCAGGCCGTGAAGATCGATCCGCGCCTCGGGTTCGAGCCGGCCCTTGCGGAGCCGCGTCTCCGTCGCCCGGTCGAGCCCGCTCGGGCGCGGGGCGGGGCGGCCGGGCAGGCGAAAAGGAGGCTCGGGCCGGCCGAGCGGGCGGAGCGTGGCGGGGGCGATCAGCGGCGCGGCCGCCGCTTCGGCGGCGCGGGGCGGCTGCGGCACATGCACGGGTGTTTCCGGCGCCGGCGGCGCGACGGCAGTCTCGGCCCTTCGCCGATAGGCGCCCGCCACCTCCTCCCAGAGCGCGCGTTCCGCCTCGGTCGGCCGGCGGCCGCGGCGGCTCATCCGGAGAGCCGCTCCGCCGCGTCGCGCGGCAGCAGCGTGGCGAAGCGTCCGCGCGTGTTGAGCCTGCCGGCGCGGCGGCCCGCCTCGGAGCCCGAGCCGATGAAGAGATCGATCCGCCCCGGACCCTTGATCGCGGCGCCGACATCCTCGGCGATCATCAGCCGGCCGCGGAACCCCTCGGCCAGCGCCTCGACCCAGAGCGGCGCGCCGAGCGGATGGTGCGCCGGATCGACCGCGGCGCTTCGCATCGGGGTGAGCGGCGCCCCCATCGCGCCGACCGGCCCTTCCTCTGGGCGAAGCGCCGGGCGCTCCTCGAAGAAGATGTAGGAGGGGTTCTCGTTCAGCAGCGCCTGCGCCTCGTTCGGGTTGGCGCGAAGCCACCGCCGCACGCCGCCGGCGGTTTTGGTATTGCCGCCCCGCTGCTTCAGCGCCGCGGCGATAGAGCGATAACGATACGCGTTCCGCCCGGCAAAGCCGACCCGCGCGACCTCACCATCTGGCAAGCGGATGCGACCGGAGCCCTGGATGTGGAGGAAAAACGCCTCCACCCGGTCTCTCAGCCAGAAAAGCTCGAGCCCGCGGCCGTCGAGCGCGCCGGCCGCGATCTCCCCACGGCTGTAGCGAAGGAGCGACGCGTCCCGCGGCAGCCGGCGGATCGGGAAGAGGTGGCGCGCGTCGCGGGCGCGGGCGCCGTCGAGCTCCGGCTCGAAATAGGCGGTGAAATGCGCTTCGGGCGCGAGGAGGACCGGGGCGAAAAGCGTCTCGAACGTCTCCCGCGCCGAGCGGCCGGACGCGGCGTCGAGCGCGGCGGCGGCGCGGACCCAATCCTCCGGCCGGACCGGGCCGAGCGCGCGGGCGCGGGGCAAGGCCGAGCGAAGCGAGGCGAGCGCCGCCTCGTGATCGGCCGCGGCCCAACCCGGCAGATCCGCGAAAGCGAGCCGGCGCGGGGCGGCGGAGAGGGGGGTGGCGGCCAGCGCGGCGATCCCGGCGAGCACGGCCCGCCGCGCGGGGCCGCGGCTCATTCCCCGGTGGCGATCAGGAGCCAGTTCGGATCCGGCGCGCCCATGCGGCGGCCGAAGGTCCACTGGTCCGTCTCGCGGCGAATCTCGTTCGGGTCGCCCTCGACGACGCGATGCTCAGCGTCCCGCACCACCATCACCAGCTCGCCGACGAAGCGCATGTCGATTTCAGCGATCTGCTCGTCCGGGTCGAAGCGGGCGCCGACGATCTTCGCCTCGCGGACGCCGACGAAGCGGGCGTCCACCGTCAGGCCCTCGGACGCGCGCGCGTCGATCGCCTCGGCGAAGTCCTTGAAGACGTCGGGCGAGAGATAGGATTCCAGCGTCGCCTTCTCGCCGTTCTCGAAGGCCATGAGCAGCATCTCGTAGGCGCGCTTGGCGCCCTCGGCGAAGTCCTTCGGCGAGAAGCCGGGTTCGACGGCCCGCATCTCGGCGAAGACGGCCGCGAAGGGTTCGCCGTCGGCGATCGGCTCCGGGTCGACCGGGTCTTCGGCGCGGGGCCGGGCCTCGGCCGAACGGCGCGCGCCGAAGACGGGCTCCGGTTTCTTCTCGAGGCCGGTCTTGGTTCCCAACACGTTCTTCAGGCGCAGCACGAGAAAGATCGTGACGCCCGCCAGGATGACCAGTGTGATGAGACCTTCGCCCATGCCTCCGCTCCCGCGGCGGCGTGCCGGAATGGCGCCAGCCGCGATGCTCCCCTATGTAAGGGGACGGATGGGGCCTGTCCACGCCGCAAGGCTGCGACAGGTCGGCGGCTTCGAGAGCGACGTGACCCTTTTGTTTCTGATTTTCGTGGTCCTGCCCCTGGCGGAGATCGCGACCTTCGTCCAGGCGGGCGAGATCATCGGCGTCTGGCCGACGCTCGGCCTCACTGTGCTGACGGCGCTTGTCGGCGCGGCGGCGATGCGGACGCAGGGCTTCGGCGCGCTCCGGCGCGTGCAGGAGGCGGCCGAACTTGGCGACGATCCCGGCCCCGCGCTGATGGACGGCGCGATGATCCTCGTCGGCGGCGCGCTTCTGCTGGCGCCGGGCTTTCTCACCGACTTCGTGGGCTTCCTTCTGCTTCTCCCGCCCGTACGCGCCCTGCTGATCACCCGCGCCGGCGGCCGGCTGGCGCGCGCGGCGACGCGGCGCGGCGGGTTCGGCCCCGGCCGCGGGCAGGCGCCGCGGCGGCCCCCGGTGACCGTCGAGGGCGATTTCGAGGAAGCGTCGGCGGACGAGCGGCCCGTGCGGCGCGACTGAGCCGCGATCCCGCCCGCGCGATTGCGAGTCCCGGCCCATGCGTGCTAGCGCCGGGCCGGCAGCGCATGGGGAGCCCAGCATGACCGAAGCGGAAAAGCCGGCGGAGACGCCGCGGATGGTGGTCAAGGCGCAGTATCTGCGCGACTCGTCGTTCGAGAACCTCGCGGTGCGATCCGGCGATGGCCGGGTCGAGGGGAAGCCGGAGATCCAGGTCGCGGTCAATCTCGACGCCAAGAAGCGGAGCGAGACCGTCTACGAAGTGATCCTCAAGGTCACCGCCAAGGCCAACCACGGCGCGGCGGCGACCTTCGTCGTCGAGATCGAATATGGCGGGCTCTTCGAGGTGACGGGCGTGCCTGAGACGCAACTACACCCGATGCTTCTGATCGAGGGGCCGCGGCTTCTCTTCCCCTTCGCCCGCCGGATCGTCGCCGACCTGACGCGCGACGGCGGGTATCCGCCGCTGATGCTGGACCCGGTGGACTTCGCCGCGCTCTATCGCGCCGAAGTGGAGCGCCGGCGCGCCGCGACGGCGGAGCCGGCCGGACACGCCTGAGAGCTCAGCCGAGCTTTCGCCAGATCGGCTCGGGGCCCAGCGTCTCGACGAAGGCGTCGTGGCGGGCGCGATCTTCCTCGCTGAGGCGAGACGGGAGCGGCGCCGGCCGCGCAGCGAGGCGCCAGGCCCGGTCTACGGCG
>CALFYQ010000030.1 GCA_937952085.1 uncultured Paracoccaceae bacterium
CCTGCTCGAGGGCGGCGCCGCCGGCGAAGCGCGCGCGCCGCGGCGCGCGGCGCGGGCCGGGTTCGCCGCGCTCGGGCTCGCGGCGGGCGTCGCCCGGGCGGAGGCGCTCCTCGCCCGGCTCGCGCCGGCGACGGCTCAGGCGGGCGGTCGCAGATAGGCGGTGAGCGACGAGTTCTCTACGAGCTCGCCCGACGCCATCACCCCCGCCATCGTCGCCAGCATCACCGTCAGCGCCGCGCCGCGGCCGGGGCAGGCATGGACCGGCGCGCCGGCCTCGCCGTAGAGGCCGCCGAAGAGCAGCTCCTCGACCCGCCTCAGGTCGGTCTTGACCTCGGCCGCCGCGGGCAGCGCCGCCGCGACCTGCCGCCCCGGCGCGACGCGGAGCCCGCCGATCTCGACGCCCTCCGCCGCGACCCGCCGCGGCGCGAAGCGGGGCGAGCCGCGCCGCGCCATCGTCTCGAGGAGCGGGGTGCGGAGCGTGGCGAGGGCGGCGTCATAGGGGGCGAGTCCGCGGTCGTTCGCCTTCAGAAAGGCGTCCCGGCGTCGCCAGAAGCTCTTCTCCCGCATCCATTCATAGGCGACGCCGGCGAAGGAGAGCGTGGTCGGCGTGGTGAGCCCGGTCATCGACGCGACGAGCACGCGGGGAATGTCGTCCTTGCGGATCGAGGGCGCGCGCTGGAGATGGCCGAGAAGGGTCTGCGGCGGGGCCATCGCGCCCGGCGGCAGGCCGCCGAGATAGGCCTCGACTGCGCCGAAAAGCCGCTTCGCGGCGCGGACGGCGCGGGCTTCGGTATCCGGCGACGGCCAGGCGCCGAAGAGCCAGGTGGCGAGTTCGACGAGGTCGAACGGCGTCGGCGGCGGCGTGACGCCGTCATCCGTCGGCCGCGGGGCGATGTCCACAAGGGTCTCCGGCAGGCCGTACCAGACGAGGCCGAAGCGGACGATGGCGGCGGCGATCAGCGCTTCGAAGTCGATCAGCCGGCGGCGCTTGCCGGTGGTCGGGTCCGGCTCCTCCGGCACCTGCGGCAGGAGATCCTGCGTCACGCCGAGAAAGGTCTTCTCGAACGCGGCGCGCCGCAGCCTTTCGGCGCCCGGATTGTCGTGGCTGAGCGCGCCGAGGAAGGGGTTCGTCGCCGGCGCGATGCGGTTGTATTCGCCGGCCGTCTCCCTCTCGAAGGCGGCGTCGGAGCTGTCCTGCGTCAGCAAGGAGAGAGGCTGCGGATCGGGGTCGATGCCGAGAAAGACCGCGCCGGTCGTCGAGCGCATGTGGCGCCAGTAGTCCCGCACCGAATAGGCGCGGCTGTCGTGGAGGACGCGGCGCGTCTCCTCGGGATCGACGACGAGGACGAAGGGGCCGGCGTCCATCACGCCCTGATGCGCCCGCCGCGCGAAGGCGCAGACGGCGCGGCCGCGGTCGCGCACCTTCGGGTCGGCTTCTTCGAGGAGGGACTTCCACTCGGCCGTCACGTCCTCGCCGGCGCGCCAGCGGGCGACCAGCGCCTCGACGATGCGCGCGCCTTCCCGCGCCTCGGCCGCCGCGTCGGCTTCCTTGGCGCCCTTGTCGGCGAGGTCGGCCAGCATGCCGAGCGCCCTGATCGACGGCGCGAAGGCGTAGGCGCCCCAGCGAAGCGTGGTGAGCGCCTCGTCGATCACCTTGCGGCGGACGACAATCTGGCCGCGCCGGTCCTGATCCAGATAGCGGAAGGTGCGCGCGCCGCTCGGGGGCGGCGGCGCAAGGAGCGGGTCGTTGTCGGCGGAGGCGATGCCGGTGACGTTGCCGCCGGCGATCCAGCGCTGGATCAACTCGAACTGCTCCGCCAGATTGGCGTTGTAGCACATGAACATGAGGCCGCGCTCCGCCTGGCCGCCCCGCGGCCCGTAGGAATAGCCACGGCGCATGATCCGGGGCGTCGGCGCGGAGCGGAACTCCTTGTCGGTCGGGTCGTAGCCCTCCCGCTGGCGCGGGTTGGCGCGGCGGATATGCGAGCCGAACGGGCAGCGCTCGCCGTCCGGGTCGCCGTAATAGTCGAAATCGTTGGTCGCGCCGGGCGCGACCAGCGGGTCTCCGTCGAGCGTGCGGCCCATGATCTTCGCGCTGAGCGCCGCGCCGCCCCTGCCGTCGGTGAGCCGGCGGAACGCGGCGACATGCTGCTCGTACTTGCGGATCACGAGGAACGAGCCGTCGACCTGAAGTTCGGGCGTGGCCTCGCCGCCGTCGGAACCGCGGCCGAGGAGGAGCGCGCCGGCGGGCGCAAAGTCCCGCCCGGGCTGGTCGATGGTCGGCTGGCTGATGCCGTCGACATAGCCGAAGTGGCCGCGCGCCTGGCCGTCCGGCCCCTGCATCGAATGGAGCGGCTCGAAGCCGACGGCGAGCACGCCGGGGATGCCGGCCTTGAGCGCCCGAAGCTCGCGAAGGAGCGGGTGGCGCCGGCTGTAGCGAGCGAAGCGGTGAGGGTCGTCAACGCGGGTGTGGAGGAGAAGATAGGCGTCCACGGCGCCGAGATGGAGCGTCGCGTTCGGCGTCGCGTCAGGCCCCTGCTGGATCGGCCGCCAGTTGCTCGGATGGTTCCGGCCGATATCGCCGAGAACGCCGGCGCGCGCCGCCATGCCTTCGCGGAACGCCGCGGGAAAGCGAAGCCGCTCCGCCTCGGGCGCGCCGAGCGTGGAGAGGCCGCGACTGGTCAGCGCGAAGTTGATCCGCGGCCAGGGCCCGCCCGCCGCCTCGGAGCCGATCCGCGCCTCGACGCGGCGGAGGAAGGCCGCGGCCGCCGCGCGGCTCTCGAAGCGGAGCGAGACGAGGGCGGCGAGATTCGGCCGCGCGCCGTCGACGAGATGCGGCGTGACGAGGCCGGCCTGGACATTGTCCCTGGGGTAGGGGACCTCTGGCGGCCGGGAGGCCGTCCGCTTCGGCGCGGCGACGGGCTGGCCCGTGGGCGAAAGCAGCCCGGCCCATTCGAGCGGCCCGCGGAACGCGGCCCAGTCCGCGGCAGGCAGGCCGGTGGGGTCGAATCCCTCCATCAGCGACATCGCGTAGCGCCGGAAGAAGAGATGGTCCTTGTAGCCGCCGTCGAGCCCCGGCGCGCCGGAGGCGGGCGCCGGGAAGAAGCGCGAATTGTAGTGCATGGCGCGGAGAATGCGGAGCGCCTGGCGCTGGGTCTTCAGCCGCTCCAGCGGATCCTTCCAGATTCGTGCGGCGGCCATGCCCGGCGTCTCCAGCCGGTGCTTCGCGGCGGCGAGGTCGAACGCGGCGGGGTCCGTCATCTCCCGCTGCATCCGCTCCAGCGCGCCGAGAATCCCGGCGTCGTCCACCGTCGTCTCCGGCCGGGCGGCGGTGAAGCTGTCGACGTCGATCTGGTGGCGCTGCGCGTAGCCGAGGAAGCCGGCGTAGCCGAGATCGGTCGAGCAGCCGTCGTAATCCTCGCAGTGGCAGAGGATCGCGTCGAGGAGCGGGCCCGCCTCGTCGACGATGCGGCGGAGATAGGGCTCGAGCGGATGGTCGAAGGTGACGGCGAGGAGAAGCCGCCGGTCCTCGTCGAAAAGCGTCCAGCGGGCGAAATGCAGCGTCCGCAGCCGGTCGATCGAACCGACATATAGCCCGCGCTCCGGCCCCTCATGCCCGACGACCGGCAGCGCATCCGCGAGACGAAGGAAAAGCCGGAGCCGGGAGGCGTAGCTCATCGTGCCGCGCCAGGGGACGAAGCCCCGCTTCACGGGCACGGAAAACAGGAGTTCGGAAGACGGCCCCACATGCCGGCTGAAAGTTTCTTCGGTCATCAGTTTCCTCCAAATAATACCCCACAGTAGCCATGTTTCACATCGGCGAAAGGGGAAATGCGCGGCCGGGCGGCGTCGGTCGAAGTTTCGCCGAAGGGCCGCTTGACGGGGTCCGCGGACTTCATTAGGTACCCGCTCACGCCAGCGGCACGCCGCAGGGCGGGATGCGCGGTTGTAGCTCAGTCGGTTAGAGTACCGGCCTGTCACGCCGGGGGTCGCGGGTTCGAGCCCCGTCAACCGCGCCACTCCCTCCCAGCCGTAGTCGCCGCGCGGACCACCCCCCAAGTGTCTGATCTTGCTAACGGAACGTTAACTTCGTTCCGTCAGGAGAGCGCGTGCGCCGCGCGGAAACCGCTCGGCCTTCGGTTGACCGTCCGGAGGGCCGGGAGTATGCACGTTCCGTATCGCGCTGCACTGCAAGATGGCGCGGGGAGACAGGCGCAATGGACGAACTCCTGCGGGAATACCTCCCGATCCTGATCTTTCTCGGACTGGCCGTCGGGCTCGGGCTCCTGCTCGTGATCGCGGCGCTGGTCCTGGCGGTGCGCCGGCCCGACCCGGAGAAGATCTCCGCCTACGAATGCGGCTTCAACGCCTTCGACGACGCGCGGATGAAGTTCGACGTGC
>CALFYQ010000031.1 GCA_937952085.1 uncultured Paracoccaceae bacterium
GGCGCCTTCATCGCCGGCGTCCTCCTCGCCGGCACCGAGTTCCGCCATCAGCTCGAAAGCGACATCGAGCCCTTTCGCGCGCTCTTCCTGGGGCTTTTCTTCGTCGGCGTCGGCATGGCGGTGGACTGGGCGGCGGCGGCGGAATTCTGGGCCCCGGTGGTCTTTGGCGCGCTCGCCCTATTCGCGCTGAAGGGGGCGGTGCTCTTCGGCCTCTCCCGCGCCGCCGGCTCGACGCACGAGGACGCGCTCCGCATCGCCGCGGCGCTCGGCCAGGCCGGGGAGTTCGGCTTCGTCGTCTTCGCCCTCGCCCGCGGCGACGGGCTGATCTCGCTGACCGAGGAAAGCGCGCTCACCGTCGCCGTCGCGCTCTCGATGGCGCTGACGCCGCTCGCCCTGCCGCTCGCGGACCGGGACATCGCGCGCCGCGCCCGCGCTCGCGGCGGCGAGGAGGAGTTCGACCGGAACCCGGTGCGCCGCCCCTCCCGCGTCATCGTCGCCGGGTTCGGCCGGTTCGGCCAGGTCGTGGCGCGGATCATGCGGATGCGCGGCCATACCGTGACGCTGATCGACAACTCGCCCCGGCGCATCCGCCTCGCGCGCACCTTCGGCTCCGAGGTCTTCTACGGCGACGCCACCAAGCCCGACGTGATGCGCGCCGCCGGCGTCGAGGAGGCCGAGGCGATCTTCTACTGCATCAACGACCGTGAGGGCGCGACGCAGGCGGTGGAGAAGCTGAAGCAGCGCTGGCCGCACCTCACCCTCTTCGCCGCCGCCTACGACCGGTTCCAGGATCTCGAACTTCGCGCCGCCGGGGCGGACCACGTGATCCGCGAGACGAAGGAGAGCGCCATCCGCCTCGCCTCCGATGCGCTCCGCGTGCTCGGCGACGGCGAGGCGATCGAGGAGGTGGTGGAGGAATTCCGCCGCCGCGACGATGAGCTTCTGCGCCTCCAGGCCGAGCATGGCATGGAGAAGGGCGCGGAAGAGATGCGCAAGCGCTACGAAGTCACCTGATCAGTCGGTGAGCCGGGTCGCCACGCGGTATTCCTCGATTTCCTCCGGCAGGAGGTAATAGACCTCCGCCGCCGGTGTGCGGAGCGCGAAGGCGTGGACGCCGGGGTCCACCCCCATCTCCCGCGTGAAGGCGATGATCTCGCCCTGGAGCCGCTGCACCTCCGCCACCGCCGTTCGGGTGGTGATCATCGTGACGTCTATCAGAACGCTCTGGTGCATGCCGATGAATGCGCCGCGGGAGACGATCCGCTCCGTTCCGCCGAAGAGCACGGTCGGGCAGGCGGAGACGCAGGCTTCCCCCTCGGCGACGAGCGCGGCGAGCCCGGCCGCCCGCACCGCGCGCCCGATCTCCAGCGCCTCGCCGAGGACGCCGCCGGGCGAATGGAGCATCACCGCCTGATAGGGCGCGTCGGTCAGCGCCGCCGCGAAGCGGGCGGCGTCCCCCGGCGCGATCGGGCCGGAGAGGCGGAGCACGGTCTCGAAGCCGCCGGCCGCGCGGGTTTCGAAGACGAGGCCCTCACCTTCGGGGAAGGCGGTCATGCCGGGCGGCGGCGCGGGGGCGCCTTCGGGCCGCCAGGGCCGGCGCTGGTCCCCGGGTTCGAGCGGGGCGGCGCGGCCGGGCGCGCCGGAGCCGAATTCGAGCGACGAGATGTCGAGCCAGACCATCGCGCCCGCCAGCGCGACCTCAAGCCCGAGAAGAACGGCGAGGACGTTGCGCGCCGTCAGCCCGCGCCGGGCCGGCGAGGCGGCCCCGCTCACGTCTCGTCGACGCTGCGAAGGTTCGGCCGGGGCGCCGGCCGCGCCTCGCCGCCGCCCCGCGCCTCGATCCGCTTCGCCGCGGCGAGCGCGGCTTCGAGATCGGCGAGGGTAAGCGTCTCTTCCGGCCGCCGGCCGCGCTCGCCCCGCCGCGCCGCGCCTTCGGCCGCCATCAGGATCAGCACCAGCACGCCCGGCAGGAGGTCGATGGCGATGGCGCCGGCCCAGGAGGGCGCGAAATTGCCGGCGTAGCGGATCACCGCGTCGGCGGTGGAGATCGGCGTATAGGTCGTCTCCCGCGGCGGCGGCAGCGCCAGCACCTCGCGCGCGGCCGCCGAGAGCGTGGCGGCGCGCCGGTCCAGCGCCTCGAGGAAGGAGCGCATGGTGGCCGATTGCGCGTCCCGCGTCGCGGCGTCCCGCCCGTCAAGCTCGGGCAGCACGACGGAGGCGCGCAGGTCCTCCGAGGCGCGGGCGACGAGCGGCGCCACCGAAAGCTGCCGCAGCGTCGCGATGGTGCCTGCAAGCCGGACCGACCGCTCCGCGAAGGCGACCGAGCGCGCCTCGACCGGCCCCTGGTCGGCGATCAGCGCGCGCATCGCCGAAAGCGTCTCGTTGCCGGTCTCGAAGGCCTCGGCGATGGGCCGCTCCTGCGCCGCGATCTGCGCCTCCAGCGCGGAAAGCTCCACCGCCTTCTGGCTGAGAAGCCGATAGACCGCGCCCTGCCCGCCAACGCCGGAAAGCTCCCCGGCGCGTTCGAGCTCGGACAGGTCCTCGAAGCTCTCGCGCGCCCGGGCCACGTCACGGGCGAGGGACTGCGCCGCGACCGCGTTGCCATGCGCGCTTTCGAGGGCGGCCTGATAGTCCTGCACCGTCCGCGCCAGGTGCTGCTCCACCGCCGCCGAGCCGGCCAGCGCCGCGGCGTTCAGCCAGGATGACATCGCGACGATGGCGGCGCAGCCGAGCCCCATCGCGCCGAGGAGGCCGAGCCGCGCCCGGCCCCCCGTCACCGCCGGCAGGAGGCGGAGAAGATAGCTCCAGAAGATGAAGATGCCGACCGAGACGGCCAGCGAATAGGCCACCGCCGCGAAGAAGGAGAGCGCGCCCGTCTTCTCCAGAAGGCCGGAGACGCCGAGATAGGTGTAGACGCCCGAGGCCGCCGCTAGCACGCCGAGGCCAAGCGGCGTGACGCCGTCAAGCCAGACGAGATGGCTGCGGATCGCCCGCGCCTCGCCGCGCCCGGCGGTCTCCTCGGTCTCGCTCAAATCGCGCGCTCCTCCGCCATCCCGGGCGAGATGGGCGTCGATCGAGGCGAAACAAGGGCGGGCCCTCCGTGATTGACAGGACCGGCCCGGCGCTCTAGGAGGCGCGCCCATGCCGCCGCCCGTTGGGGCGGGGGTTCGTTTGGCGTTCCGCGGCCGCCGCAAGGCGGGCCCTGTCGTCCGGGAGAGCCCCGGAAGAGGAGGACGCCGGGATGGATGCGGCCTTTCCGCCGCGAATGAGGATGTTGGACGAATGACGAAGCGCACGTCTGCAAAGCACAAGATCGACCGCCGCATGGGCGAAAACATCTGGGGGCGCCCGAAGTCCCCGGTGAACAAGCGCGAATACGGCCCCGGCCAGCACGGCCAGCGCCGCAAGGGCAAGACCTCCGACTTCGGCCTGCAGCTCCGCGCCAAGCAGAAGCTGAAGGGCTATTACGGCGACCTGACCGAAAAGCAGTTCCGCAAGATCTTCGCCGAGGCGGCGCGCGTGAAGGGCGACACCGGCGAGAACCTGATCGGGCTGCTCGAATCGCGGCTCGACGCGCTCGTCTACCGCGCCAAGTTCACCTCCACGATCTTCGCCGCGCGGCAGTTCGTGAACCACGGCCATGTCATGGTGAACGGCCGCCGGGTGAACATCCCCTCCTACCGCCTCGCCCCGGGCGACGTGGTCGAGGTGCGGGAGAAGTCCCGCCAGATGGTCGCGCTGCTCGAGGCCGTGCAGCTCACCGAGCGCGACGTGCCGGAATACGTCCAGGCCGACCACTCGAAGATGAACGCCACCTTCGTGCGGCGCCCGGCCCTCTCCGACGTGCCCTACGCCGTCGCGATGGAGCCGAACCTCGTCGTCGAGTACTACGCGAAGAACTGATCCGGCCGCCCGCGCCGCGGGCCGCCCGAGCGCCTTGGAATCCGGCGCGCGACCCCTCGCGCGCCGGATTTTTCACGCCGGCGTCACGCCCGGCGCCGGTACTTGGCTCAGGGTGGCGAATCCGCCCTTTCAGGCTGGGGATTTTCACATGGCCGGCACGTAGCGCGTCGGCGCCGATGGCGGGGATTTGGCCTCGCTCCGGCGTCTTGAGACAGGCGCGCGACGCAGTCCGGAGAGACTTGCGGCCTCCGGCTCCGGCCGGGGGCCGATTTCGTTCACGAGAAATCGAAGTCGCTTGGGGCGCCGATCGGGAATGTCGGAAAAACGATGATCCCGCCCTCGATATCGAGCGCCACGTTGTAGTTGATCGAGCCGGAGGCGCCGTCGCGGTAGTCGATCTCTATGAAGCCCTCGGTCTCGCCCGCCTGTATCGCAAAGATCTCGCTCTCGGTGAAAGTGAGCGTGCTGGTTCCGAACTGCCCCGCCTTCACCAGGTCGCCGTCGCCGTCCCGAACCAGGATGCGCACATCGGACAGCGAGCCCGAGCCGCCGTTCTTTGTCACGGTCACGCGGAAATTCTGAAGGAAACCGGGCTCGTTCGCATCGAATTTGAACCAGTCTGACTGGAACTGGCTCAAGAGGCTGACATCCTGATCCGCTCCGGACGCCAGGAAGAGCGGCGTATCGATCCCCTCATCCGGGAAGAAGTTGCCGAAGCTGAGCCGATAGGTTCCCGTGCTTCCCGCATTTCCGGTCACGCGGACGAAATAGGCTTCGCCGGCGTTGAGCGAAGGAAGGTCGGTGAGGTTCAGGTAGGCGTCCTTGTCGAGCCCGCCGTCATTGTCGGTCCGAACGGTGGTGAAGGAGCCGTTCGCGTTTCGACGCAGGATCGCGAGCGACGGGTCCTCAAGCGTGCCGCTGCCGGAATCGTCGCCCTCGACACGAACCGAAAAGCGGGGCGGATTGGAATTGGCGGAGATCGCATAGAGATCGGAGTCGCCGACGCCGTTGATGACTCCGCGCACCTGCGTTCCGTCATTGACGTTGTTGAGGGTGATCGCGCCCGTGCCGTTCGAGGGCACATCCGCGGGCGTCGGCGTCGCGACCGTGTCGCCGACATTGATCGTGTCGCCTCCCGTGATCCGGTCCCGGAAGACGATCATGTCCGGGTCGTTGGTCAGGTCGAAGGACGTTCGGCTGAGTTGCGTCGCGCCGGCGCTGTCCTGCGAAAAGAACTCAGGCGCCTCCGTCAACGCGCCCGTCACGAGGTTCTTCACGTAAAGCTGCGTCCGCTGTCCGTTGAAACTCGACGGGTCGACCAAAGTCACGTCCGACGCGTTGGAGACGAAGGCGACGCGCGTCCCGTCCGGCGAGATCACCGGGCTGAACGAATCGCCACCCTTCAGCTCGAACCCGTCGAAGCTCGTGCTTACGCGCTGGAGCGAGATCAGCCCGTTCTGGCCCGTCGGCGTCGACGCCCACGCCGCGAGGTCGATGGTCGCCACATAGACGTCCATCGAGTCGTTCCGGTCGCCCGCAACCAGCGCATCCCGCGTCGAGAAGACGATGCGGGAGCCGTCCGCCGACATGTCCATGCCCTGGACGTCGAAGTTGCTCCCGAGAACGCCGGTGACATGCAGCGTGCGATTGAGCTGCGTGTCGCGCAGATAGACGTCGTGGAGCCCGTCGAAATCCGAGGGCGCGCCGCCGATATTGCCGAAGATGTTGTTGGCGGCGGTCACATAGGCGACGTAGCGGCCGTTGTCCGAAATCTTGACGACATCGCCCTCGTAAGCCGTCCCGGAGGCGAAGGGGTTGGCGACGCCGCCGGCGGCGTTGCCGCTGGAGCCGGTCGAATTGTTGTAGCTGCGGCTGATCAGCGTCGTCGTGTTCGTGTCGAGATCGCGGAGGTAGACGTCGAAGGTCCCGTTCGAGTCGTTGAGGATGCCGGTGTTGGTGACATAGGCGATCCTCCGCCCGTTCGCCGACATGTCGAGGACCGCGGCCGAGGCAGTCTGGAAATCCGAGCCGATCGGCACGCCGCCCGCGGCCGAACTTCCGTTCGCGCCGACGCTGACGAGGACGGGCGGGGAATTCTGCGTCGCCGCCAGCAGCATGTCGCGGATATAGATGTCGCCGGTCGAGTTCGTATCCGCGGCCGCGCCTCGTCCGTCCGACGCGAAGGCGACGAAGCGGCCGTCATTCGACAGCACCGGGCTGATCGAAGTTGCAGCGTTCGAGTTGTTCGCGGCGATCGGCAGCCCATTGGTGGACATCGCCTGCCCGTCCGCCCCGGTGCTGACCCGCTGGACCGCGCCGGTCGCCATGTTGCGGACGAAGATGTCCATCGTCGCCTGGTCTTCGTTGGTGGAGATTCCACCTCCGCCGTCAGAGTTCTTGAACGGCGTAATGTCGCTGGCGAGATTGCCGATGTTCTGCTTGTCCACCCAGGCGACGAAGGCGCCACCGGGCGTCGCCGTCGGATCGGCGGTGGTGTTCGACGTGTTGGTGAAGCCGTAGGGATTGTCGACGAAGGCGGCGGCGCTCTGGGCCGGCAGCGAGAAGCCGTAGGAGGAGAGCGCCTCGACGGTGAAGCTGACGCCCTCGAGGAGGAGCGCGTCGACCGGGCCGCCGCCGCGGTTGATCGAGATCATCGTCCCGCCCTGGAAGGCGCGGGCGCTCACCACGTCGGTCAGGTTGTCGAAGGCGACGCCCTGGAGCGCCTCGGTCAGGCTGATCTTGTCGCCGGCGACGTACTGGAAGTCCGCCACCCGGTCGAAATTCGCGTCGATGGCGCCGTTGAGGAGGCGGATCACGAAGATGTCCGACCCGGTCCCGCCGATCAGCGTGTCGGCGCCCGCCGAGGTGCCGAGGATGTCCGCGCCGCCTTCGCCGCGCACCTCTTCGCTGGCCGCCGTTCCCTGGAGCGTGTCCGCCCCGGACCCGCCCTGGATCACCGGCGGACCGGCCGGCGGCTGGGAGCCGCCGCCTTCGCCCGATCCGCCGCCTCCCGATCCGCCGCCACTCCCGCCGCCACTCCCGGCCGGGAGGCCGAAATCGGTTGCGGAGAGGTCGGCGAGGT
>CALFYQ010000032.1 GCA_937952085.1 uncultured Paracoccaceae bacterium
GAATGCCGGACGCCTATGAGCGGCTCCTGATGGACGTGATCCGCGGGGACCAGACGCTCTTCATGCGGGGCGACGAGGTGGAGGCCGCCTGGGCGTGGATCGACCCGGTTCTCGCCGCCTGCGAGGCGGGGCGGGCGACACCCTGCGCCTATTCGCCGGGCTCCGACGGGCCGATGGAGAGCCATATCCTGCTCCACCGCGACGGCCGTCGCTGGCGCGAGATCGACTGACCGGCGAGACCAACGCGAACGGGCGAACGTCACGCCGCCGAACCGCGGCGGGGCGAAAAGCTTTCACTCCGATTCGGCGAATCGGCCTGATCCGAGAAAATTTGAAGTGAATAGAGAAGGCTGTCTGGTGTTCCAGGCCGCGCGTTGATTGCGGCGACGAATTTCGTAGGGGGAATCCCATGAGCGCCACCAGTGTAGACACATTCGGCAACCGCAAATCCGCGACGTTCGACGACGGGTTCAACGAGTTCATCATCGGCAATCTCTACCGGCTGATCGCGCCGGACAGCACGGTTCTGGAGGAGCGGCCGGCCGGGCTCGGAGACCTTCTCGGGTTTCTCCTCGCGGGGATCGACCTTGAGGAGAGCATCAAGGAGCCCGATTCCGCGCCGGTCTCGGTGCGCCAGAACGCGAGCCAGATCGTCATCACCCGGGATGCGGGCGTCCGCGAAGCGGTGAAGCTCCGGGGCTCTCTCTATCAGCTACAGGACGAGGACGGGACGAAGCTGATCCAGCGCGAGAGGACGCTGGAGGATGTCGAGCACGAGAAATGCGTCGCCAAGCTCTTCGACGCGGCGGCCCGGTTCAACCTGATCGACGGCGAGACATCGACGAGCGGCGGAACGGCGCGGTCCGCGCCGACTCGATCGACGCGAAGGGCGGCGACGACACGCTCGACGGCGGCGCCGGGGTCGACCTCTATCAGGGCGGCGCCGGGCGGGACACGCTGATCTTCCGCATCGACGGGTCGGGCGACACGGTCGTCGGCTTCCAGAACAACCGCGACAAGATCGACATTTCCGAGTTCGATTTCGCCAGCTTCGCCGATCTCGACATCGAGGCCTCGGGCGACGACGTGGTGGTCGATCTCGGGAGCGACGACGTCATCCGCTTCCTCGACACCAGTATCGCGGTCTTCGACCAGAGCGATTTCGTCTTCTCCAGTTGAGGCCGGCGGGGCCGGGCGACGACCGACCGCGCGATGGGCGAAGCCGTTTGCGTTCATCCCCGCATATGGTAAGAGCCGCGCGGTCGGCAGGGCGCAAGCCTCGGCGCAAGAACAACACGGCTCCGGCGGTCTCGCCGAGGGACGCTCTAGGACGAGGCGCGCGCCTCCAGAAGAGGAACACGGAATGAGCGATATCGCGGATCGCGTGAAGAAGATCGTGGTGGAGCACCTCGGCGTCGAGGAGGACAAGGTCACCGAGAAGGCCAGCTTCATCGACGATCTCGGCGCGGACAGCCTTGACACGGTCGAGCTTGTGATGGCGTTCGAGGAGGAGTTCGGGATCGAGATCCCGGACGACGCGGCCGAGACGATCCAGACCTTCGGCGACGCGGTGAAGTTCATCTCCGAGCACGCCAACGCCTGACGGCCCGCGACGCGGGCAGACCGGCGCCCGGCCCGTTCGGGCGCTGTTGTTTTTCGGGCGGGGCCGGTAAGGTTCGCCGCCGGAAACGTGCAGGGAGCGCAACCTCATGAGACGCGTTGTCGTAACGGGCCTCGGCATGGTGACGCCGCTCGCCTGCGGCGTGGAGGAGACCTGGTCGCGTCTCGTCGCCGGCGAGTCGGGGGCGGACAGGATCAGGTCCTTCGACGCCTCGCATCTGCCGGCCCAGATCGCCTGCGAAATTCCGCTCGGGGACGGCCCCGGCCTCTTCAACCCGGACGACTGGGTGGAGAAGAAGGAGCAGCGGAAGATCGACCGGTTCATCATCTATGCGCTGACGGCCGCCGAACAGGCGATCCGCGACGCGGGATGGACCGACGCCTCGGAGGAGGAGAAGCTCCGCACCGGGGTGATGATCGGCTCCGGCATCGGCGGCATCGAGACCATCGCCGAGACGGCGATCACGCTGAAGGAGAAGGGGGCGCGGCGCGTCTCGCCGTTCTTCATCCCCTCTGCGCTGATCAACCTCTGCTCCGGCCAGGTGTCGATCCGGCATGGATTCAAGGGCCCGAACCATGCGGTGGTGACGGCCTGTTCGACCGGCGCGCATGCGATCGGCGACGCCGCGCGGCTGATCATGCTCGGCGACGCCGACGTGATGGTGGCGGGCGGCGCGGAAAGCCCGGTCTGCGAACTTTCGGTGGCCGGCTTTTCGGCCTGCCGGGCGCTGTCGACCGCTTGGAACGACGAGCCGACGCGGGCCTCCCGCCCCTATGACAAGAACCGGGACGGGTTCGTCATGGGCGAGGGCGCCGGCGTGGTGGTGCTCGAGGAATACGAGCACGCTGTCGCGCGCGGCGCGAGGATCCATGGCGAGGTGATCGGCTACGGCCTTTCCGGCGACGCCTATCACATCACCGCCCCGTCGGAGGATGGCGACGGCGCCTATCGCTGCATGCAGATGGCGCTGAAGCGGGCGGGGCTGACGCCCGCCGACATCCACTATGTGAACGCGCACGGCACCTCGACCATGGCGGATACAATCGAGCTTGGCGCTGTCGAGCGGCTGCTCGGCGATGCGGCGGCGGGCGTGACGATGTCCTCCACCAAGAGCTCGATCGGGCACCTCCTCGGCGCGGCCGGGGCGGTGGAGGCGATCTTCTGCCTGCTCGCGATCCGCGACCGGGTGGCGCCGCCGACGCTGAACCTCGAGGACCCGTCGGTGGAGACGGCGATCGACCTCGCGCCGAAGGCCGCGGTGAAGCGGGAGATCGACGTGGCGCTGTCGAATTCCTTCGGCTTCGGGGGGACCAACGCGTCCCTGATCTTCCGCCGGGTCTGAACCCCGCATGGCGAAGCACGTCGCGGCGAACGCCATCACGCTTCTGATCGTCGTCTGCGTCGTGGCGGCGGGGGCGGCGCTCTGGGCGATTCGGAGCTTCGACGCGCCCGGGCCCCTTCAGGCCCCGACGCTGGTGACGATCGAGCGGGGCGCCTCGCTCAACTCCGCCTCCGAGGCGCTGGAGGCGGCCGGGGTGATCTCCAACGGCGCCATCTTCCGGCTCGGCGCGCGGTTCCGCGGCGTGGCGGACGGTGTGAAGTTCGGCGAATACGAGATCCCGGCGCGGGCCTCGATGGCGGATGCGCTCGAGATCATCGTCTCCGGCAAGTCGATCCAGCACCGGATCACGGTGGCCGAGGGACTGACGAGCTGGGAGGTGGTGGAGATCCTCCGCGCCTCCGAGGTGCTGGTCGGCGAGATCGCCGAGGTTCCGGCCGAGGGCACGCTGGCGCCCGACACCTATTTCGTGGCGCGCGGCTCTCTCCGTTCCGAGATGATCGACCGGATGAAGGCGAGCCAGGCGCGAATCCTCGCCGAAGCCTGGGAGATGCGGGCGCCGGACACGCCGCTGAAATCGCCGGAGGAGGCGCTGATCCTCGCCTCGATCATCGAGAAAGAGACGGGAATCGCATCCGAGCGGCCGATGGTGGGCGGGGTCTTCGTGAACCGGCTGCGAAAGGGGATGCAACTCCAGTCCGACCCGACGATCATCTACGGCATCACCGAGGGGAAGGGGCCGCTCGACCGGCCGATCCTGCGCTCCGACCTCGAGCGCCCGACCGCCTACAACACCTATGTGATTCCCCGCCTGCCGCCGACGCCGATCGCCAATCCGGGGCGCGAGGCGATCCTCGCCGCGGTGCTGCCGGAGGAGACCGACGCGCTCTACTTCGTGGCGGACGGGACCGGCGGGCATGTCTTCGCGGCGACGCTGAGGGAGCACAACCGGAACGTCGCCGAATGGCGGAAGATCGAGCGGGCGCGCGGCGCGGCGCAACCCTGACGAGAAGTTCTTGACATGGCGCTCGCTCTGGTGTAGAAAACTCCCAGAATGCGAGAACTGTACGAAGGCCGGCGGCGCCCCCGCCGGCCTTCGTCGTTTCCGGGAGATGCGATGACCTCGACGACCGAATCCGCCTCGACGGCGGAGCGGCTGCTGGAGAGCGCGCGGCTGCTCTACGCCAATATCCACGCCGAGCTGGCGAAGACGCTCGATAGCATTCCGCTGCCGGCCGAGGACGAAGCTGCGAAGGGCCGGGCGGAGATGATCCGCTCCCACCGCAAGGCGCTGCAGACCGTGCTCGACATCGAGATGCAGATTGCGAAGGACGAAGGAAGGACCGGGCCCGGACATGGGATCGACCTCGAAGCCGCCCGCGCCGAAATCTATCGGCGACTCGATCGCCTCGCGGTCGCCGGCGGAAATTCGTGAACTGATCGACGGGCTGTCGGAGAACGCGCAGGCGGCGCTGCCCTATCTCTTCGAGATCTGGGGGATGAAGCGCCACCAGCTTCCGCCCGAGGGCGACTGGAAGACATGGCTGATCCTCGGCGGGCGCGGCGCGGGCAAGACCCGGGCCGGGGCCGAATGGGTGCGGGCCGAGGTGGAGGGCGGCACGCCGCTCGCCCCTGGCCGGCGGCGGCGGATCGCGCTCATCGGCGCGACCTTCGACGAGGCGCGGGACGTGATGGCGCTCGGCGAGAGCGGCATCCTCGCCTGCACGCCGCCTGACCGGCGGCCGGTATGGAACGCGGCGCGGCGGGCGCTGATCTGGCCGAACGGGGCGGAGGCGTTCTGCTTCTCCGCCGCGCGGCCGGAAAAGCTGCGTGGGCCGCAATTCGACGGGGCCTGGGCGGACGAACTCGGCAAGTGGCCGAAGGCGCAGGCGACCTGGGACATGCTGCAATTCGCCCTCCGGCTCGGCGACGACCCGCGCCAGGTGGTGACGACGACGCCGCGGGCGAACCCTGTGCTCGAGGCGCTGATGAAGGACCGGCGGACGATCTCCGTCACCGCCCCGACCTGGGAGAACCGCGCGAACCTCGCCGGCAGCTTCATCGAGACGGTGCGGGAGCAATATGGCGGCACCAGCCAGGGGCGCGAGGAACTGGAGGGCGAGATGGTGCTCGACCGGCCCGGCGCGCTCTGGACCCGGACGCTGATCGAGGCGGGGCGGGTGCGCGCGGCGCCGGCGCTCCGGCGCATCGTGGTGGCGGTGGACCCGCCGGCGAGCGCCGGCGAGACGGCCGACGAATGCGGCATCGTCGTCGCCGGCCTTGGCGAAGACGGGCTGGCCTATGTGCTCGCCGACCGGTCGAGCCAGGGCGAGACGCCGCAGGGCTGGGCCCGGCGGGCCGTCGCCGCCTATGAGGAATTCGAGGCCGACCGGCTGATCTTCGAAGTCAACCAGGGCGGCGCGATGGTGGAGGAGATCGTGCGGACGATCTCCCGCGACGTCGCGTTCGAGGGCGTCCGGGCGACGCGGGGCAAGACGCTCCGGGCCGAGCCGGTCTCCGCCCTCTACGAGCAGGGCAGGGTGCGCCATGTCGGCGTCCACGCCCGGCTCGAAGACCAGATGCGGGCGTTCGGGGCCGAGCTCGGCCACAGCCCGGACCGGGGGGACGCCCTCGTCTGGGCGCTCACCGCGCTTTTGCTCGGGCC
>CALFYQ010000033.1 GCA_937952085.1 uncultured Paracoccaceae bacterium
AAGGCGTCAGCCACGTATCAGCACGCCTGGATCAGCTTCGCGCGGCGCGGCTTCTCTGGCACCGGATCATGGAGGGCTTCGGGGCGAAGAAGGAAAGCTCCAAGATGCTCCGCACCCATTGCCAGACATCGGGCGTCTCCCTGCAGGAGCAGGATCCCTGGAACAACGTGGTGCGCACCGCCTACGAGGCGCTCGCCGCGGCGCTCGGCGGCACCCAGTCGCTCCACACCAATTCCTTCGACGAGGCGATCGCCCTCCCCACCGAGTTCTCCGCCCGGATCGCGCGGAACACCCAGCTCATCCTCCAGCACGAGACCGGAGTGACGAAGACGGTCGATCCGCTCGCCGGGTCCTATTACGTCGAGGCGCTGACCGCGAAGCTCGCCGAAGAGGCCTGGGCGATCATCGAGGAGGTCGACGCGATGGGCGGCATGACCAAGGCCGTCGCCTCCGGCATGCCGAAGCTTCGCATCGAGGAGAGCGCCGCCCGCCGCCAGGCCAAGATCGACCGCGGCGAGGAGGTGATCGTCGGCGTCAACAAGTACCGGCTGAAGGAGCAGGAGCCGGTCGAGATCCGCGAGATCGACAACACCGCCGTCCGCGAGGCGCAGGTCGCCCGCCTGAAGAAGGTGCGGGAGACGCGGGACGCCGCCGCCTGCGAGGCCGCGCTGAAGGCGCTCGAAGAAGGCGCGAAGGGGACCGGGAACCTCCTCGCCCTCGCCGTCGAGGCGGCGAAGGCGCGGGCGACCGTGGGCGAGATCTCCGACGCGATGGAGCGCGCCTTCGGCGGCCGGCACCGCGCCGAGGTGAAGACGCTCGCCGGCGTCTACGGCGCAGCCTGGGAGGGCGACGAGGGCTTCGCCGCGATCCAGAAGGCGGTCGAGGGCTTCGCCGCCGAAGAGGGCCGCCGGCCCCGCATGCTGGTGGTGAAGATGGGCCAGGACGGGCACGACCGCGGCGCCAAGGTGATCGCCACCGCCTTCGCCGATATCGGCTTCGACGTCGATGTCGGCCCGCTCTTCCAGACGCCGGAAGAGGCGGCGCAGGACGCCATCGACAACGACGTCCATATCGTCGGCATCTCCTCCCAGGCGGCCGGGCACAAGACGCTGGCGCCGAAGCTGATCGAGGCGCTGAAGGCGGCCGGCGCGGAGGACGTGGTGGTGATCTGCGGCGGCGTGATCCCGGCGCAGGACTACGAGTTCCTGAAAAAGGCCGGGGTGAAGGCGATCTTCGGTCCCGGGACGAACATCCCGGCGGCGGCGAAGGAGATCCTCTCGCTGATCCCGCGGCGGGCGATGGCTTGAACGGGGCCGGGTCTTAGGGGGGCCGGACTTCTCGGCCCGCCGTTGCGGTCGTGGGGTTGTGACGGGCGCGGCCCGGGCTGGCCGCCCGGGCCGGGCGGGGTCACCCCCACAGAGGCGCTATTGCGACTTGGCGCCCTCGCCGAAGGTCGATGCGACCCGCGCCATACGCTCCGTCGCCGCGCGAGCGGTCGCGCTCTCATGGAACCCACTTTCCGGCTCTGCCCGGGGCGCGCCGCTCAACCGAGCGCAAATCGCCGGAGGCCGTGCTCGGCGAGGACCGCGTCGAGCGCCCGGTCGGCGAGCCGGTCGAGGAGGCGGCGCGGGCCGTCTCGCGCCGCGGCGTCCGGCGAGAGGACCATCGACATCTCGATCGGCGCCGCGATCCCGGGCGGAAGGATCGCGGCGGGGGCGATCGCGGCCTTCGCCAGAACGGTTGAGAGGGGCGCGGCGGCGAGATCGACCGCGCCCTCGGCCAGCGCGGCGACGGGCTCGCCCGCGCCCATGGGGCGGACGCGGCTGGCCATCGTCTCCGAAAGGCCGAGCCGGGCGAGCGCGTCGAGGAAGGTCTTCCCGCTCGTTCCTTCGCCGGTATAGGCCACCGAACCGGCGCCGGAGAGGAGGGCGCGGATCGCCTCCGGGCTCTCCGCCGGCGCGGCGTCCGGCGGGCCGCGGCGGGCGAGCGCGAGGGGAACGCGGCCGAAGGCGCGGTGGGTCGAGGCGGCGGCGCGGCCCGCGCCGATCACCGCCTCGATATGGGCCGGGTTCGACAGGGCGAGATCGAAGGGCGCGCCTTCGAGGATCAATTCGGCGATCTTCGGGTTGAGTTCGAACCGCGAGGCGACCGGCCACCCGGTTTCCGCGGTGAAGCCCGCCGCGAGCCGCTCCAGCAGGGGCCGGATCGCGACCGGGCCGAAAAGCCGGATTTCGTCCGCCGCCATCTCTCCCCCCGTTCCCGCGAAAGGCTAGCGCCGGCTGTGGGGCGGGGCAAGCGCGGGCCGCCGCGCAACTTCGCGTGATGGCGGCGCGACGCTGCGGCGGATTCCTGCTATCATGTCGGCTTACGCATCGAAGTTTCGCGGTATCCCAGACGACATTCGCCGCCTTCCGGATATCGCGGGGAGGTAAGCGTCATGGCCGAGCCAATCGGCAACCCGCTCACCTGGACGGTGGGCGTTCTCAATCGCGGGACAAAGCATGTCGCCGACGGGGCGGGCGAGCTTGGCGGCGCCGCTTCGGCGCCGATCGAGATCGCCGATCTCCGCGTCTCCGATCTCGAGGAGGCGCTGATGAAGGGGCTGGACGATTTCCGGGCCTTCCGCACCGACGTGATGGCGCTCGTCGTGGTCTACCCGATCCTCGGCGCGCTGCTGACGGGCTTCGCGCTCCATCGGCAGCTTCTGCCGATGATCTTTCCGATGGTGGCGGGATTCGCGTTGCTCGGGCCGGTCGCAGCCATCGGGCTCTATGAGCTCAGCCGGCGGCGGGAGGCGGGGCTCCGCGCCAACTGGGGCGACGCCTTCGCGGTGATGGGCTCGCCCTCGTTCATGCCGATCCTCGCGCTCGGCGGGTTTCTCGTCGGGCTCTTCCTCGTCTGGATCTTCGCCGCCTTCACGCTCTACGACGTGACGCTCGGGCCGGAGCCGCCTGCCTCGGCCGGCGCTTTCCTTCACGCCGTCTTCACCACGCCGGAGGGCTGGGCGATGATCCTGGTCGGCGTCGCGGTCGGCGCGGTCTTCGCGGCGGCGGCGCTGGCGGTCGGGCTCATCTCCTTCCCGCTTCTGCTCGACCGGCATGTCGGCCTGCCGCGGGCGGTCGTGACTTCGGTGCAGGTCGCGCTCCACAACCCGGCGGTGACGGCGGCCTGGGGCGCCATCGTGGTGATCCTGCTCGGGATCGGCGTCCTCACGCTGATGGTGGGGCTGATCTTCGTCCTGCCCGTGCTCGGCCACGCGACCTGGCATCTCTACCGGCGCGCGATCCCGGCGCCGGCGCGGCGGGGCTGATCAGGGCTTGGGCGCCTTGCGGAAGGTCTCGCACGGGTCGCCTCGGTC
>CALFYQ010000034.1 GCA_937952085.1 uncultured Paracoccaceae bacterium
GGGCATCGTCCTCCAGCCGAGCCGTCCGGCGCCCGCCCCGGCGACGGCGGCCGGCGCCGCTCCGCCGCCGCCGACCCTCACCCGCATCGAGGCGGCGCGCGGCGCGGCCGACGAGGCGGGGGTGACGCGCTGGGTCTGGTCCGGCGCCGGCGGGGGCGACCCGAAGGCGCTCGACGCGACGAAGGACCCCGGCCTCTACCTCGCCGAGATCTGGGCCGATCTCGAGAAGCAGGTGCGCGACACCGCCAGCGCCGCCGGCCCCGAGCGCCTCACCTACGGGTCGGCGCGGAAAGTTCTCATCAACCGCGGCGTGCTCGACGAGCCGCTCACCCGTCTCCTCGATGCGCTGCACGAAACGCGGAACGCCGCCGCCCATGCGGACGGGCTCCATCTCACCCGCGCCGAGGCGGCGGAATGGGGCGGCGTCGCGCTCACGCTGTCGCAGCGGATCGACCAGCGGGCCCGCATGAAGGGCCTTCTCGCCGCGCCGCAGCCCCCTGCCTGAGCGCCAGCCTCCACGAGACCGGCGGCGAACGGCGATCGCCCCCCCGGGCTTCTCGCCGCCGGGCTCGCCGCGTCCCTATCCGGCGCGATGAGGCCGGCGGCGCCGCGGCGGGCCGTCGCGCGCTCGGCCGCGTCCGGGTCGCGTGGTTCTTCCGGCGGCGGGGGCGCGGCGGGCGCGGCCAGGGTGCGGCCGGGCGCGCCGCTTGCGCCGGCCCGCCCGAGCGGGGAACATCGAGCCATGAGCGCCGAAGACGCCCCCGCCCGCCTCCGCCTGCGCATCCTCTTCGGGGATGAAGCGATGTTCGGCCCCGGCAAGGCCGACCTCCTCGACCGGATCCGGGAGACCGGCTCGATCTCCGCCGCCGGGCGGCGCATGGGCATGAGCTATAAGCGCGCCTGGATGCTGGTGGAGGAGATGAACGCCATCTTCGTCGACCATCTGGTGGAAAGCGCCCGCGGCGGCGCCGGCGGCGGCGGCGCAAGGCTGACCGAGACGGGGGAGGACGTGCTTCGCCGCTACCGCGCCGTCGAGGCCGCCGCGGCGAAGGCCGGCGGCGACGACATCGCCGCGCTCGAGGCGCTGCTGCGGCCCACGGATATGTCCGGGCGGACATAACCCTTGCGCGCCCTGGCCGCCGTGTATGATATGTCCCGCGGAACATATCGGCTCGGGAGCCCCTTGATGCCCTTCCGCCGCGCCGCGCTCGCCGCGCTGATCGCGCTCGCGCCTGTGGCGGCGTGTGCCGGCGAGGTCATCGTCTTCGCCGCCGCCTCGCTGAAGACCGCGCTCGACGAAGTGGCGGCGGCCTGGGAGGCGGAGACCGGGAACGAGGTGACGATCTCCTATGCCGGCTCCAGCCAGCTCGCGAAGCAGATTCTCGCGGGCGCCCCGGCCGACATCTTCCTCTCCGCCAATGTCGCGTGGATGGACGAGGTGGAGAAGGATGGGCTCGTGGCCGCCGGCCAGCGAGCCGACATCCTCGGCAACACGCTGGTGCTGATCGGCCATGGCGCCGCCCCGAAGGCGGAGATCGGGCCGGGCCTCGACCTCGCGGGCCTTCTCGGCGACGGCAAGCTGGCGATGGCGCTGGTCGATTCCGTCCCGGCCGGGATCTACGGCAAGGCGGCGCTGACCGCGCTCGGGCTCTGGGAGGGGGTGGCCCCCTCCGTCGCGCAGGCGGACAATGTGCGCGCAGCCCTGGCACTCGTCGCCGCGGGCGAGGCGCCCTACGGGATCGTCTACGCGACCGACGCGGCGGCGGATGACGCCGTGAGCGTCGTCGGCGCCTTCCCGCCGGAAAGCTACCCTCCCATCGTCTACCCGGCGGCGCTGCTGGCGGGCGCGACGGACGAGGCCGACGCGGCGTTCTTCGCGGCGCTGAAGGGCGGCGCGGCGGCCGCGATCTTCGAGAAGCACGGCTTCTCGATCCTCGACTGAGGGCGCATGGCGGACTGGCTCGGCCCGGAGGAATGGCGCGCCGTCGCGCTCAGCCTCCGGGTCGCCCTCGTGGCGACGCTGGCGAGCCTCCCTTTCGGAATTCTCGCCGCCTACGCGCTGGCGCGCTGGCGCTTTCCCGGTCGGCAGGCGCTGAACGGGCTGGTGCATCTGCCGCTCATTCTTCCACCTGTCGTAACCGGTTATCTCCTTCTCCTCACTTTCGGCCGGAAGGGCTGGATCGGCGCGACGCTCGACGAATGGTTCGGGATCGTCCTCGCCTTCCGCTGGACCGGCGCGGCCCTCGCGGCGGCGATCATGGCCTTTCCGCTGATGGTCCGCGCCATCCGCCTCTCGCTCGAAGCGGTTGATCCGAAACTGGAGGAAGCGGCCGCAACCCTCGGCGCCTCAAGGTTTTCCATCTTCGCCACGATCACCCTGCCGCTGATCCTGCCCGGCGTGGTGGCGGGGGCGATCCTCGCCTTCGCCAAGGCGCTCGGGGAGTTCGGCGCGACGATCACCTTCGTGTCCAACATCCCCGGCCAGACCCAGACGATCCCCTCGGCGATCTACGCCTTCCTGCAGGTGCCGGGCGGCGAGGCGCAGGCGGGGCGGCTCGTCCTCGTCTCGGTCGCGCTGGCGATGGCGGCGCTTCTCCTTTCGGAATGGGTGGCGCGGGCGGTGGCGCGGCGGGTCGGCGCATGAGCCTTTCGGTCCGCCTCGCCCACAGTTTCGCCGGGTTCGCGCTCGACCTCGCCTTCGAGGCGCCGGCCGGCGTCACCGCGCTCTTCGGCCGCTCGGGCTCCGGCAAGACGACCATCGTCAACGCCGTCGCCGGCCTCCTCCGCCCGAATGCCGGGCGGATCGAGGCCGAGGGCGTCACGCTCTTCGATTCCGAAACCGGCCTCTTCGTGCCGCCGCACCGGCGGCGGATCGGCTATGTCTTTCAGGAGGCGCGGCTCTTCCCGCACCTCTCGGTCCGGGCGAATCTCCTCTACGGGCGCCGCTTCGCGCCCCGTGGCGAGGCGGGGGCGGAATTCGCCCGCATTGTCGATCTTCTCGGCGTCGGCGCGCTCCTCTCCCGCCGTCCCGGCGGCCTTTCGGGCGGCGAGCGGAGCCGCGTCGCGCTCGGCCGGGCGATCCTTTCGAAGCCGCGCCTCCTCCTGATGGACGAGCCCCTCGCCGCGCTCGACGAGGCCCGGAAGGCCGAGATCATGCCCTATCTCGAACGGCTGCGGGACGAGATCCGCCTGCCGATCCTTTATGTCAGCCATTCCGCGGCCGAGATCGCGCGGCTTGCGACGACCGTTGTGATGATCGAGGGCGGCCGTGTGGCCGCCGCCGGGCCTGCGGTCGAGATGATGGCGGACCCCGCCGCCGCCCCGGCCTTCGGCCTCCGCGAGGCCGGCGCGCTTCTCCCCGCGCGGGTCGAGGCGCAGGAGGCGGACGGGCTCACCCGCCTCGCCTCCCGCGCCGGGCCGCTCTGGCTGCCGCGGATCGAGGCGCCCCCGGGCGCGACGCTCCGCGTCCGCATCCTGGCGCAGGACGTGATGCTGGCGCTCGGCCGCCCCGAAGCCGTCTCGGCGCTCAACATCCTGCCGGCGAAGGTCGCCGAGATCCGCATCGGCGAGGGGCCGGGCGCGCTCGTCCGGCTCGACGCCGGGGGCGAGGCGCTTCTCGCCCGCGTCACCCGCCGCTCCGCCGCCGCGCTCGGGCTGGAGCCGGGGCGGGAGGTCTTCGCCGTCATCAAGGCGGTCTCGGTCGCGCCCGGCGCCGTGGGCGCGGGCTGAAAGGTCGCATTCAGCATTTGCGCCCGCCGGAAATCGCCGCCACTCTCGCGAGGGCGAACATGAGGGGTCGGGAGTCGGCGGGCGTGCGCTACGGGTTCATCGGGCTCGGCCATCTCGGCGCCCCGCTGGCCGCGAGCCTGCGCGCGGCCGGGTTCGATCTCACCGTCCATGACCGGGACGAGGCGCGCGCCGCGCCGCTCCTCGAAGCCGGCGCAGGCTGGGCCGAAAGCCCCGCCGCGCTCGCCGCCTCGGTCGACGCGGTCATCACCTGCCTGCCCTCGCCCGCCGCCTCGACCGCTGTGCTGACCGGCCCGAACGGCATTCTCGAAGGCGCGGCGCTCGGCCTCGCCTGGATCGAGATGAGCACGAACGACGCCGACGAGGTGGCGAAGCTATCCGCCGCCGCCGCCGCGAAGGGCGTGCGGATGCTCGAATGCCCGGTGACCGGCGGCGTCCACAAGGCCGCGCTCGGCGAGATCACCGTCATCGTCGGCGGCGACGCGGAGCTTTTCGCCGCTCACCGCCCCGCGCTGGAGGCGATGGGCGGGGAGATCCACCATGTCGGCCCGCTCGGCCAGGCGGCGACGATCAAGGTCATCACCAACATGCTGGCCTTCATCCACCTTCTCGCCGCCGGCGAGGCGCTGATGCTGGCGAAGAAGGGCGGGCTCGACCTTGCTCAGGCCTTCAACGTGATCCGCGCCAGTTCCGGCAATTCCTTCGTCTTCGAGACGGAAGGGCAGCTCATCCTCAACGGCAGCTACGACATCGATTTCACCATGGACCTCGCCTGCAAGGACCTCGGCTTCGCCATGGGGATCGGAAGGACGCATGGCGTGCCGCTCGACCTCGCGGCGCTGACGGCGCAGACGTTCCTGCGCGGCCGCGCGACCTATGGCGGCGGCGCCAATTCGACCCAGATCGTGAAACTCCTCGAAGACGCGCTCGGAACGGACCTCCGCGCCCCCGGCTTTCCGGCGCATCTGTGAGCGCGCTCGGCGCCCTTCCGCCGGTGCCCGGCCAGGCCCGCGTCGCGATCGTCGGCGGCGGGATCATGGGGGTGGGCCTGCTCTACCACCTCGCCCTCGAAGGCTGGACCGACATCGTCCTCTTCGAGAAGGGGGAGCTGACCTCGGGCTCCACCTGGCACGCCGCCGGCCAGTGCCCGCATTTCAACGGCTCGCTCAACATGACGCGGGTCCATCTCTACGGCACGGAACTCTATCCGAAGCTGGAGGCGCTCACCGGCCAGGCCGTCTCCTGGCATGGCTGCGGCGGGCTTCGCCTCGCCTGCACCGACGACGAGGTGGACTGGCTCCACCGCATCGCCGGAATCGCCCGTCTCGCCGGCTACGAGCACGAGATCATCGACCAGGACGAGATCCGCCGCGTACACCCGTTCCTCGACCCGTTCGGGGTGAAGGCCGCGTTCCGGACTTTCACCGACGGCCATGTCGCCCCGGCGGACGTGACCAACGCCATGGCCGCCGGCGCCCGCGCCCTCGGCGCGACGATCTGCCGGCGGACGCAGGTGACCGGCATATCCCGACGCGACAGCGGCGAATGGCTGGTGGAGACGGCGCGCGGCGCGACGATCTGCGAGCATGTGGTGAACGCCGCCGGCTCCTACGCGGACGTGGTCGGGGCCTGGACCGGGCACAACGTGCCGATCGCCAACATGCTCCACCACTACGTCATCACCGAGCCGCTGAAGGCGCTGGTGGAGCATTCGCCCGAGCTTCCCGTGGTGCGGGACCCCTGGTCCAATTCCTACCTCCGGGAGGAGACGGACGGCGTGCTCGTCGGCCCCTACGAGACGGCGACCGCCCATGCCTGCTGGGGCGGCGCGCCGCCCGCCTGGGATTTCGAGAGCGAACTGGTGGCTCCGGAGCTCGACCGCATCTCCCCCTGGCTCGAACGCGCGGCGGAGCGCTTTCCGCTCTTCGGCGAGGCCGGGATGAAATCCGTCATCTCGGGCGCCATCACCCACACGCCCGACGGCGTCTATCTCTCCGGCCCGGCGCCGGGGCCGAAGAACTACTGGATGCATTGCGGCGCCTCGATCGGCATCTGCCAGGGCGGCGGCGCCGGCAAGTATCTGGCGCAGTGGATGGTCCACGGCCAGGCCGAGATCTCGATGGCCGAGTTCGACCCGCGCCGTTTCGGCGACTGGGCGACGAAGGAGGTGACCGAGGCCGTTTCGGTCGAGGACTATCACAAGATGTATTACTGCTACCGGCCGGGGGAGCAGCACCATGTCGGCCGGGACCTGATCACCTCGCCGGTCCATGAGCGGCTCGCCGCGCTCGGCGCCCGGTTCCAGCAGGTCAACGGGCGGGAGCGCGCCCGCTGGTTCGACGGAGACAACGAGGGCGACAACTACTCCTTCCGCCGCCCGCCGCACTTCGAGGCGGTGAACCGCGAAGCGATGGCGGTGCGGGAGCGCGCCGGCCTGATGGAGCTTTCCACCTTCGCGAAATACGAGGTTTCGGGCCCGGGCGCCGCCGCCTTCCTCGACCGGGTCATCGCCAACCGCCTGCCGGCGAAGGATGGCGGCGTCGTCCTCGCCCATCTCCTCAACGAGAGCGGGTTCATGGAGGCGGAGCTGACGATCACCCGCCTCGCGGCGGACCGGTTCTACATCCTCTCCGGCGCGGCGGTCCGGCTCCACGATCTCGACCACCTGACCTGGCGGCTCGAGCCCGGCGAGGCGGTGACGATCCGCGACGTGACGGAGGAGCGGGGCGTCCTGATCCTCGCCGGCCCGCGGGCTCGACAGATCCTCGCCAAGGTCACGGCCGCCGATCTCTCCAACGAGGCCTTCCCCTGGCTCGCCGCCCGCACCGCCATCGTCGCCGGGGCGCGGGACGTGCGGCTTCTCCGCATGACCTATGTGGGCGAACTCGGTTGGGAGCTTCACGCGCCGCTCTCCGCCCTCCCCGCGCTCTGGGACGCGCTGATCGAGGCCGGCGCGCCGCTCGGCCTCGCGCCCTTCGGCACGATGGCGATGAACGGGCTCCGGCTCGAGAAGGCCTATCGCGGCTGGGGCTCCGAGCTTTCGCCCGAGGTCGACATGATCGAGGCCTCGATGGAGCGGTTCCTGAAGCTCGAAAAGGGCCCCTTCATCGGCCGCGACGCCACGCTGGCGCGCAAGGCCGCCGGGCCGCGCTGGAGGCTCGTCCTTCTCGACGTCGCGGCGGATGGCGCCGATTGCCTCGGGAACGAGCCGGTCGCCGAGGCGGGCCGGATCGTCGGCGTCACCACTTCGGGCGGCTACGGCCCCGCGACCGGCCGCTCCCTCGCCTTCGCCTATGTCGAGCCCCGCGCCGCGAAGCCTGGAACCCGGCTCGACGTGACCATCCTCGGGAAAGCCTCAGCCGCGACGGTCCTCCCCGACGCGCCCTGGGACCCCGAGAACCGCCGCCCCCGCGCCTGAGGCCGGAGCGGTGGAGACGCGCCGCCCGATCAACCCGCGCCAGAGCGCCCCATCCGAAAGTTTGCGGGATGAACCTGCATCTTCACACCGAAGCGGACCCGATCGACGCCGCCCTCGCCGCCCTGCCCCCGGCCCATTCGCTGCCGCAGGCGCTCTACAATTCGGAGGCGGCCTTCCGGCGCGACCTGGAGCGGATCTTCGCCCGCCACTGGGTATTGGCGGGCCATGAATCGCAGGCTCCGGCGGCCGGGGACTGGTTCCTCGCCGATGTCGCCGACGAGAGCGTGATCGTCGTCCGCGGGCGGGACGGGGCGCTCCGCGCCTTCGCCAATGTCTGCCGGCACCGCGGCTCGCGCGTCTGCCTCGAACCCCAGGGCCATGCCAACGTGCTCGTCTGCCCCTACCACGCCTGGAGCTACAATCTCGACGGCTCGCTCCGCGGCGCGCGGCACATGGGCGAGAGGTTCGAGCGGGGCCGGTACGGGCTGAAGCCGGTCTCGATCCAGGTGGCGGAGGGGCTCGTCTTCCTCTCCCTCGCCGAGACGCCGCTCAATTTCGACACGGCCCGCCGGGCGATCTGGGATTCCTTCGGCGCCTATGGCTGGCGCACGGCGAAGGTGGCGCACCGGGAGACCTACCGCGTCGAGGCGAACTGGAAGCTCGCCGTCGAGAACTATCTCGAATGCTACCATTGCGGCCCCTCCCACCCGGAATATTCGAAGCTCCACGCGCTCGAAAAACCGCTGCCGGAGATCG
>CALFYQ010000035.1 GCA_937952085.1 uncultured Paracoccaceae bacterium
TCGTGGTGGTGGAGCTGATCATCATCGGGCTCCTCGTCGCCTTCAACGACATCGCGCTGATCCTGATCTGAGTTGGCGGAGTCAAGGTTGAATCCCGGCCTATCAGGCTGGATTCAAATATCTATCAGGAGTTTTGAATATGAGTGCGCCCCGCATTGCAGCGGGGCGCCTCGCCGCCGTTCAGGCGATGAACGAGCCGCCGTTCACGCTGAGCGTGATCCCGGTTACGTAGGAGGAAAGGTCGGAGGCGAGGTAGAGCGCGGCGTTGCCGATGTCCTGCGGCGCGCCCGGCCGGCCGAGCGGATAGGCCTTCGCCGCCTCGATCTTGCCGGCGTCGGCGGAGGGGCCGCGGCGGGAGAAATCCGTCATGATCAGGCCCGGCGCGATGGCGTTGGCGCGGATGCCCTCCGGCCCGAACTCCTTCGCCATGGCGCGTGTGAGCCCGTTCACCCCGGCCTTGGCCGCACAGTAATGCGGCCCGCCGAAGATGCCGCCGCCCTGGAGCGCCGAAAGCGAGGAGATGTTGACGATGGAGGCGCCGGCATGGCGCGGCAGATGGGGCAGGGCCGCCTGCGTCATCAGCAGCGTGCCGCGAAGCACGACATTGGTGACGAGGTCGTAGTCCGCCGCGGTGATCTCGGCGATCTTCCGGCGCTGGGTCACGCCGGCGTTGTTGACGAGCACGTCAACCTTGCCCCAGCGCGCCGCCGCCGCCTCGACCGCGGCGCGGCAGGAGGCCTCGTCCGTCACGTCGCAGGCGAGGCCGATCGCCGCCGCGCCGAAGCGGGCGGCGGCCGATTCCGGCGCTTCCGCCGCCATGTCGCAGATCGCGACCTTCGCGCCATGCGCGACGAAGATCGCAGCGGTGGCGAGGCCGATCCCGGTCTCCCGCGCCGCGCCGGTGACGATCGCGACGCGATCCTTGAGCAAACCGTCCATGCCTTCGGTTCCTTATGCGGCGGCGGGCGCGCCGACCCGCACCGCCCGCGCCGCCATCTGGCGGAACCAGAGATTGGCCGGGTCATGCGCGCGCGCGGCGTGCCAGTAGAGGTGAAAGTCCATCCGCCCGATCTCCTCCGGCGCCGGCAGGGCGATGGCCGCCTCGGCTTCGAGGAGGAGGGCGGCGACGCGGTAGGGCATCGTCGCGACGAGGTCGGAGCCGCGCGCGGCGCGATAGGCGGCGAGGTAGTGCTGGCAGCGGAGGCGGACCTTCCGGCGCCGGCCGAGGCGGCGGAGCGCCGCGTCCTCGAACGTGTCGCCTTCCGGCCGGGCGCTGATCTGCGCGTGCTCGCAGGCGAGATAGGTCTCGAGGTCGAAGCCGCGGTTCGCCGCCGGATGGTCGCGCCGGGCGACCACGCAGAACGTCTCCGAGGAGATGCGCTCGCTGGCGATTTCGGGCGGCTGCTCGACGCAGACATCGATCGAGGCGTCCACCGCGCCCGAGGCGAGCCGTGTCGCAAGATCGGAGCGGCGAAGATGGATCGAGGCGAGCGAGACATGCGGCGCCGCCTCCCGCATCGAGGCGAGCAATGGCGGCAGGATCGAGGCTTCGAGCACGTCGCGCACGCCGAGGCGGAAGGTGCGCGCGTCGGCGCCAGGGTCGAAGGAGGCCTTGCGGTCGAACACCGCCTCCAGCCGGTCCAGCCCCTCCGCCGCCGCCTCGGCCAGCGCGCGGGCGAGCGGGGTGGAGACGAGGCGGTTGCCCTTTCGGAGGAAGAGCGGATCGTCGAACTGCGCGCGGAGCCGTCCGAGCGCATGGCTGATCGCCGATTGCGTAAGGTTCAGGCGCTCCGCAGCGCGCGTGACGCTGCCCTCGCGGTAGATCGCGCAGAGGATGACGAGGATGTTGAGATCCGGGCGCCTCATGCCGCCATCGTCGCCGATCTGCGCCGGCGCTCCCATGAAAGTGCAAACGTTTTCACATGCTATTCGCCAGCATCGACCGGGTCAAGGAATGACGGAGAAATGTGCAGAATGACGACCTATCAATATATAAAGATTAGAAACTTTCTCACTTCTCCGGCTGATTTCGTCGTCACCCCCGAACTTGACGGGCGCGCCGGCTTGGCTCATCAATAAAAACGATTTTGCCATGTCGGGGCCGAGTGAGCGAGGCTCCGGGCGGCGGCGTTGGGAGGATGCGCGAGGATGACGGCCGATAACATGGAGTTCGCCCCTTCGCGGCGTCTGCCGCTGCGGCGCCCGCCCTATGATGAGCAGACCCTGCGGAACATCGAGAACACCGCCTTCAAGGGCCTCTCGCCGCTCAACCTGCGGCTCGCACTGGCGCATCACCCGAAACTGGGCGAAAAGTTCCAGGCGATCGCCCAGACGGTCCTCTTCGAGGCCGAGATCGAGATGCGGCCTAAGGAACTCGCCATCATGCGGACCTGCGCCCTCGCCGGCAACGAATACGCCTGGGGCATGCATGTGGCGATCTACGGCGAACGGGTCGGGCTCGACGAGGCGGCGGTGGACGACCTGACCCTCGCCCCCTCCTGGCGGGAGCTGACGGACCCGCGCTGGTCCGAGAGCGACCGGCTGGCGATCCGTGTCGCCGACGAGCTTCACCGCGACGCCAACGTCGAGGACGAGACCTGGGCGCGCCTCAACGAGACCTGGCCGACCGGCGAGGTGATCGAACTCATCTTCAGCGCCGGGGTCTATCGGCTCGCCTCCTGCTTCATCAACTCGACCGCGGTGCCGCTGGAGACGGGGCAGGCGCGGTTCCCCGACGGCTATCGAAGGGCCTGATCCGCGTTGAAACGCAGCCGCCGCAAGACCATCCGGGACGTGGCCGAGGCGGCCGGCGTCTCCATCGGCACCGCCTCGCGGGCGCTGAACCGGCGCGGCCGGGTCAGCGAGGCGACGGTGGCGCGGGTCTCGGCGGCGGCGAAGAAGCTCGGCTACGAGCCGGACGCGATCGCGCAGAGCCTCAGGCTCCGCTCCACCAAGGTGGTGGGGATGCTGGTGACGGACCTCGCCAACCCGTTCTTCGCCGGGGTGATCCGCGCGGCGGAGGAGCGGCTGCAGAAGGCGGGCTACGCGCTGCTCGTCGGCAACACGGCGAACGACCGGGCGCGGGAGAAGTTCCTCGCCGATCTGTTCCGGCGGCGGCGGGTCGACGGGCTCATCATGGGCCCGTGCGAGACCGAGGACGCGGAGCGGACGGTGGCGCTCGACGACGGCGAGATGCCGGTGATCGGCTTGGACCGCGAAGTCGGCGCGGCGCAGAGCGCGGTCTATGTCGACCATCGGCGGGGCGCATACGAGGCGACGCGCCACCTCATCAACCTTGGCCATGAGCGGATCGCGCTCCTCTCCTCGTCGAGCCGGCTGAGCCCCGGCCGGTCCCGGATCGAGGGCTATGGCGCGGCGCTCCGCGAGGCCGGGATCGAGCCGCAGGAAGCGCTGATCCGGGCGCAGAAAAGCTCGATGGAGTTCGTCTTCTCCGAGGCGCTCTCGCTGATGTCGATGCGTCCGGCGCCGACCGCCTTCCTCTGCCTCGGCACGCGGATGCTGGCCGGGGCGCTGCAGGGGCTGAGGCAGAACGGCTGGCGGGTGCCGAACGACGTGAGCGTGCTCAGCGTCGGCGATTCCGATCTCGCGCGGCTCTACGCCCCGGCGATCTCGGCGGTTTCCTGGGACCTCGCGGCGGTCGGCGAGGTGCTGGCGGAGCTGATGCTGAAGCGCCTCTCGCCCGACGATGACGGGCGGGCGGAGCGGATCCTGATCCCGACGCAGCTGATCGAGCGGGAATCCTGCGCCCGGCCGGGCGCGCTCTTCGGCGGCTGAGGATGAGGAACGGGATGGCGGGGCGGCTCCACGGCAAGGTCGCGGCGGTGATCGGCGCGGGCTCGATCGGGGCGGGGCCGAGCAACGGCTCGGCCGTGGCGGCGACCTTCGCGCGGGAGGGCGCGCGGATCCTCGCCGCCGACATCTCGGAAGCGGCGGCGGCGCGGACCGTGGCGGAGATCGAAGCGGCGGGCGGCGAGGCCCAGGCCTTTCGGGCCGACGCCGCCGTGACGGCGGACCTGACGGCGGCCGTCGAGGCCTGCGTCGAGACCTTCGGGCGGATCGACATCCTCCACTACAATGTCGGGATCGAGGTCTTCGGCGAGCTGATCGAGGTGACGGACGAAAGCTGGGACCGGGTCTTCGACATCAACCTCAGGGGCGCGATGGCGGCGGCGCGGGCGGCCGCGCCGCACATGATCCGGCAGGGCGGCGGGTCGATCATCAACGTCTCCTCCATCGCGAGCCTGCGCTGGAGCCAGATGCAGTTCCTCTCCTACAACGTCTCGAAGGCGGCGCTGAACCGGATGACGCGGGTGATCGCGCGGCAATACGCGCCGCAGGGCGTTCGCTGCAACGTGATCCTGCCGGGGCTGATCGATACGCCGCACGCCGCCGCGCTTTTCGAGACCGAGGCGGAGCGGGAGGCGGGGCGGAAGGCGCGGGCCGCGCGCTGCCCGCTCGGCCGGCAGGGGACGCCGCAGGACATCGCCAACGCCGCGCTCTTCCTCGCCTCGGACGAGGCGAGCTATGTCACCGGGCTGGAGATGGTGGTGGACGGGGGCGTGACGCTCTAGCCGCCCGGGCCGCTTATCAAGCTTGATAAGGGGATCAGGATATTGAATTCAAATGGCATTCCCTGTTGACCCCGCTGCGGCGCCGTGGGGAAGTCGGCAGGGCGCGCCGGGCGTGATACCCAACTTGCATGGAAGAGGCGGGCGAGGCGGCGCGGGCGCGGCGGCGACGGGCGAAGGCGCGGATCATCGCGCCGGTCGCGCGTGAGCTGAGGGCGGCGGGCGCGCTTTCCGTCGCCGCCGGGGCGGTCTGGCCGGCGCAGGCGGCGGCGATCGCGTGGGCGATTTCAGAATGGGCCGCGGGGGCGCCGCCGATGCAGGCGGCGCTGCCGGCGGCGGCGTTTCTCGTTCTCGGCGGCCTGCTTCGCGCGGCGCTGGGCCATGCCGCGGGGCGGCTCCACTTCCGCGCCGCGGACCGGACCATCGCGCGGGAGCGGGCGGCGCTGATCGGGCGGGAGGCGCGGGCGCCCTCCGCGGCGGGCTCGGCCGCCATCGCCGCGCTGGCGGTGCAGAAACTGCCGCTGCTGCAGCCCTGGATCACGCGCTATCAGGCGGCGCTGGCGCGGGTGGCGGCGCTGCCGCTCCTTCTCCTGGCGCTGGCCTTCAGCCTCTCTTGGCCGGTGGGGCTGACGCTGCTGGTCGCGGGGCCGCTGATCCCGGTCTTCATGGCGCTGGTGGGGATGGCGGCGGAGGCCGCCTCACGCCGGCGCCTCGACGAGATCGGCTCGATGAATTCGATGCTGATGGACCGGCTTTCGGCGCTGCTCGACATCCGGCTCCTTGGCGCGACGGAGCGGGTTTCGGCCGAGTTCGCCGCGCGGGCGGAGGCGCTCCGCGAGCGGACGATGGCGGTGCTGAGGATCGCATTCCTTTCTTCGACGGTGCTCGAACTCTTCTCGGCGCTCGGCGTGGCGCTGGTCGCCGTCTTCGTCGGATTCACCCTGCTTGGGGAGATCGGCTTCGGAAGCTGGGGCCGGCCGCTGACGCTGGGCGAGGGGGTTTTCCTCCTTCTCATCGCGCCCGAATTCTTCCAGCCGCTCAGGGAGCTTGCGGCCGCCTGGCATGATCGGGCGGCGGGCTTCGCCCTGGTCGAGGAGCTGGAGGCGCTCGACGCCGCGCCACGGGCCGCGCCGCTCGGCCGGGCGGCGGAGGCGCCGCCGCTGCCGGGGCCGTTCTCGCTGAAGGCGACGGGCGCGGCGGCGGCGCTGCCCGGCCGCGCCACGCCGCTGCCGGAGATCGCGCTCGGGCCGGGCGGGCGGCTCGCCCTCACCGGGCCGAGCGGCGCGGGCAAGAGCGCGGCGCTGGCGGCGCTGGCCGGGCTCCTGCCGCTGGCGGCCGGGCGGGTCGAGGTCTGCGGCCGGCGGCTCGACGACGAGAGCGCGGATGGCTGGCGCGCCCGCATCGCCTTCATGCCGCAGCGCGCCCACTTCCCCGACCGCCCGCTGCGGGACTGGCTGGACCCGAAGGGCGGCGGCGCGGACCCCGCCCCGGCGCTGGCCCTCGCCGATGCGGCGGAGATCGTGGCGCGGCTGCCGGAAGGGCTCGGCGCGCGGCTCGGCGAGACCGGCGGCGGCGTTTCCGGCGGCGAGGCGCGGCGGCTGATGGTGGCGCGCGCGGTAATGGCGGGGGGCGACCTTCTCCTCGCCGACGAGCCGACGGCCGATCTCGACCCGGAGACGGCGGCGCGGGTGATCGCGGCGCTGATGGCGTTGAACCGTGAGGGCCGGGCGCTGATCGTCGCGACGCATGACCCGGCGCTGATCGCGGCGATGGGCGCCTCGGTGGAGATTCCGGCGTGAGGCCGCTTCTCTCCGCGCTCAGGCTCCTCCTCGGGGCGGCGCCCTGGGCGATGGCGCGGGGTGCGGCGCTTTCGCTTCTGGTGCTCCTGATGGGGGCGGCGCTCCTCGGCCTTTCGGGCTGGTTCATCGCGGCGACGGGGCTGGCGGGGCTCGCCGGGATCGGGATCGCCTTCGATGTCTTCCGCCCCTCGGCCGGGGTGCGGTTCCTCGCGCTCGGGCGGACGGCGGCCCGTTATGGCGAGCGGTTGCTGACCCATGACGCGACGCTGCGGGCGCTTTCCGCGCTCCGCGTCGCGCTCCTCCGCCGGTTCGCGGCGCTCGATGCGCGGGGGCTGGCGCGGCTCCGCGGCGAGGGGGCGCTGACGCGGATCGTCGCCGACGTGGACGCGCTCGATGGGCTGGTCCTGCGGCTGGCGCTGCCGGTTCTGGCGGGGCTGGCGGCGCATCTCCTCGTCTTCGCGGCGCTCGGCTGGCTGGCGGGGTGGCCGGTGGCGCTGGCCGTGCTGCTCGGCTGGCTGCCGGCGGCGGCGCTGATCCTCTGGCGGCTCGGCCGCGCGCCTTCGGATGAGGCGGAGGCGCGGGGGCAGGCGCTCTGGCGCGGGGTGATCGACGCGATCCGCGACCGGGATGCGCTGATCCTCTCCGGCCGGCTTGCGGCGGCGGAGGCCGGGCTCGCCGATCTCGACCGGGCGGCGCGGGCGGCCGCGGCGGCGGTGGACCGGGCCGACCGGGCGGCGGGCGCGGCGCTTTCGGTTTTGGCGCCGGTCGCGGCCGCGCTGGCGCTCCTCGCCGGGGCGGCGCTGATCGAGCGGGGGGCGGCCGGGGTCGCCGTCGCCGGGATCGGCGTTTTCGTCGCGTTGGCGCTGGCGGAGACGGTCCTGCCGCTCCGCCGCGGCTTCGGCGAGCTTGGGCGGATGGCGGGGGCGGCGCGGCGGCTTTCGCCGGGCGATGTTGCGAGAGCGGCGGGGGGCGCGGCGGAGCCGGCGCCGGGGGCGCCGGCGCTGGAGATCCGGCGGGGCGGGTTCGCGCTCCGGCTCATGCCGGGGGAGGCGGTGGCGCTGACCGGGGCGAGCGGGGCCGGGAAGACGACGATCCTGATGGAGATCGCCGGGCTCCTGCCGGCGGAGGGCGTCGCGCTCTGGGGCCGCGCGCCGGCGGACTGGACGGAGGGGCCGCTGCGCGACCGGCTCGCGGCGCTGCCGCAGCGGAGCGCGCTGATCGCTGGCACGGTCCGCGACAACCTGTCTCTCTCAGGACCGGTTCCGGAGGCGGCGCTCTGGGCCGCGCTGGAGGCGGCGGCGCTGGCCGGGACGGTGCGGGCGCGGGGCGGGCTCGACGCCCGTCTCGGCGAGGGCGGGGCGGGCCTCTCGGGCGGCGAGGCGAAGCGGCTGGCCCTGGCGAGGGCGCTGATCCGCAAGCCGAGCCTCCTCCTCCTCGACGAGCCGACGGAGGGGCTCGACGCGGCGACGGCGGCGCGGGTTCTGGAGGGTGCGCGGCGGGCGCTGCCGGAGGCCGCGATCCTCGCCGCGCTGCACCGCGGGGCGGATCACCCGGTCTTCACCCGTCGGGCGCATCTCGGGGCGTGAGCGACATGGTGACCTTGTCACCGTGGTCGGATCGCGGGGCGAGGCATGGTATGCGCAACCCTGTGGCGAGCTGAGTCATCAGTCTCGCGGCTGGCGCGCGCATGGACGGAAGGAGTGAAGGAATGGAGCTCGATATTGTCGAGCTGTCTCGCCTGCAATTCGCGATGACGGCGCTCTACCATTTCCTCTTCGTGCCGCTGACGCTCGGCCTGTCGATCCTCGTCGCGATCATGGAGACCGTCTATGTGATGACGGCGCGGCCGATCTGGCGGCAGATCACCAAGTTCTGGGCGACGCTCTTCGGCATCAACTTCGTGCTGGGCGTCGCGACGGGCATCACCATGGAATTCCAGTTCGGCATGAACTGGAGCTATTACAGCCATTATGTCGGCGAC
>CALFYQ010000036.1 GCA_937952085.1 uncultured Paracoccaceae bacterium
TGGTATGGCCGGTCAGCCGATAGGTGCGGGCGAGAAGGAAGCGGGGCCTGCCGCCCCGCGCCTCCTCGATCAGGCTCTTCGCGGCCTCGTCCACCGCCACCACGTCATTGCCGTCGACGATCTCCGCCGGGATGCCGATGGAGGTCGCCCGCGCCGCCGGCCCTTCGCCCGCGGTCATCGCCCGTGTCCGGGTGGTGGCGGCGAAGCCGTTGTCCTCGCAGACGAAAAGGATCGGCAGGTTGAAGACGCCGGCCCAGTTCAGCCCTTCGAGAAAAGGGCCACGGTTGGTCGCGCCATCGCCGAAGAAGCAGACGACGGCCTCGTCGCCGCCTTTCAGCTTGATCGCGTGGGCCGCCCCTGCGGCGATATTGATGTTCGCGGAGACGACTCCGTTCGCCCCGAGCATGCCGACCGAGAAATCGGCGATGTGCATCGAGCCGCCCTTGCCGCCGCTGGTGCCGCCGGCGCGGCCGAAAAGTTCCCGCATCATCGCCAGCGGGTCCGCGCCCTTGGCCATCGTGTGGCCGTGGCCGCGATGGGTGGAGAGGATGATATCCTCCCGCCGAAGATTGGAGCAGACGCCGACCGCCACCGCCTCCTGCCCGATCGAGGGATGAATCGCCCCGAGGACGAGCTTTTCCTCGGCTGCGCGTATGGCGGCGCGCTCGAACTCCCGAATCCGCAGCATCTCCCGGTACATGCCGAGATAGCGGTCGATGTCGAGATTGGTGGTTCGCGAACCCGTCTCCGCCGGCACCCGGCTCTCCTCATCGTCGGGAGAAGGCTGGAGCCGGGCGGCCGTTCGGCCCCGGTCCCGTGCGACGCGCGCGCCCTCTCGGTTTCCTCCACCCGGTTCACGCCGGGTTAAATGCTGATTTTGTTCCACTATGTGGAACAAACGATATGCTATTTCGGAACAAATCTCTGGTCAACGGGCGCGAGATCGCACGTGGCGAAGCGCCGTCTCGCGCGACCCGTGAAGAGGAGGGGAGTTCAGGCGGCCTTTCGGCCGTCATAGTCCCGCCGCGCCGATTCGACGGCGTCGAGATGCCGGGCGGTCCAGAGATAAAGGGCGCGGAGCGGCTCAAGGAGCGACCGCCCGAGTTCCGTCAGCTCGTATTCGACGCCAACCGGCGCCGCCTCGATCACCCGGCGGGAGACGAGGCCGTTCCGCTCCAGTTTCCGCAGCACCTGGGTCAGCGACTTCTGGCTGACGCCTTCGAGGCGCCGCTTGATGTCGTTGAAGCGGCGCGGATCCTCCGCCAGCACCGAAAGCGCCATCATCGACCACTTGTCGGAGACCTCGGCGAAGAGTAGCCGGTTCGGGCAGTTGGCGGAGAAATTCTGGACGCAGTGCATGGCGGTCACCTTCAGGTTACCTGGTGACGAACTAGTGCGTTCTTGAAACCTGGTCAATTCTGGATACCTGCATGGCCGGAAGATATCTGGAGCCTCGCGCATGTCCCCGAAAGACCTCGTCGCCGAAGCCGGCGCAGCCACCCTGTTCCGGCCGATGAACGTCGGGCCGCTGGAACTGAAAAACCGCATCGTCATGGCGCCGATGACGCGGAACATGGCCCCGGCAGGCGTGCCCGGCGAGGCGAACGCCGCCTATTACCGCCGCCGCGCCGAGGGCGGCGTCGGCCTCATCCTTTCGGAAGGTACGGTAATCGACCGCCCGGCCTCCCGGAACCTGCCGAACATCCCGTTCTTTCACGGCGAGGCGGCCCTGGCCGGCTGGAAGGGTGTGATCGACGCGGTCCACGCGGCGGGCGGGCGGATGGGCCCGCAGATCTGGCATACCGGGTCCACCCGCGGCTCAAAGGAATGGGAGCCGGTAGCGCCGGTGGAGAGCCCGTCCGGCCTCGTCGGCCCGGGCGCGCCGCGCGGCGTCGCCATGAGCGAGGAGGCCATCGCCGACACGGTCGCCGCCTTCGGCCGCGCCGCCGGAGACGCGAAGCGGCTCGGCTTCGACATGGCGGAGCTTCACGGCGCGCATGGCTATCTGATCGACCAGTTCTTCTGGGAGGGGACGAACCTCCGGGAGGACCGCTGGGGCGGTCCGACCCTGCCGGAGCGCGCCCGTTTCGCCGCCGCCGCGGTGAAGGCCGCGCGCGAGGCGGTGGGGCCGGACTTTCCGCTCGCGATCCGCGTCAGCCAGTGGAAGCAGCAGGACTATGCGGTCCGCCTCGCGAAGACGCCGGCGGAGATGGAGGCCTGGCTCGGCCCGCTCGCCGATGCGGGGGCGGACATCATCCACGCCTCGCAGCGCCGCTTCTGGGAGCCGGAATTCCCCGAGATCGACGGGCCGGAGGGCCTCAACTTCGCCGGTTGGGCGAAGAAGCTGACCGGCAAGGTGACGATCAGCGTCGGCTCCGTGGGCCTTTCCGGGGATTTCTTCGGCGCCTTCGCCGGCAAGAGCTTCGAGGCCGCGGAGCTCGATCAACTCGTCTCGCGGATGGCGCGGAACGAGTTCGACCTGATCGCGGTCGGCCGCGCGCTCCTCGCCGATCCGAACTGGGTCGAAAAGGTCCGGCGCGGCGAGACGCCGGGCGGCTTCGACGCTGCTTCGATGGCGGAGCTTCGTTGAACGCGGCGCGCCGGGGCCCCACGCCCCGGCGCCTCAACCTTTTCGCGACGCCTCGTAGCGCGCGCGGTTCTCCGCATTCGGCGGATAGAGGCCGGGGAGCGCGGCGCCCGCCTCAACCTCCTCCATGATCCAGGCTTCGAGCCGCTCCTGTTCCAGCGCGAGCGGCACGACCTCTTCGACCAGTTTGGCGGGGATCAGCACCGCGCCGTCATCGTCGATCACGATCACGTCGTCGGGGTAGACCGCGACGCCGCCGCAGCCGATCGGCTCGCCCCAGCCGACGAAGGTGAGCCCGGCGACGGAGGGCGGCGCCGCCTCGCCGGCGCACCAGACCGGCAGCTCGGTCCCCCGCACGCCCGCCACATCCCGCACCACGCCATCGGTCACCAGCGCCGCGACGCCGCGTTTCTTCATCCGGGCGCAGAGGATGTCGCCGAAGATGCCGGCGTCGGTGATGCCCATCGCATCCACCACGGCGACGCAGCCCTCCGGCATCGCCTCGATCGCCGCGCGGGTGGAGATCGGCGAGGACCAGCTTTCCGGCGTCGCCTGATCCTCCCGCGCCGGCACGAAGCGAAGCGTGAAGGCCCGCCCGACGATCCGCGGCGTTCCCAGCGCCAGCGGCTTCGCACCCCGCAGCCAGACGTTCCGAAGGCCCTTCTTCAGGAGGATCGTGGTCAGCGTCGCGGTGGTGACGCCGGTCAGAAGCTGGATGTCGACGCTCATGTCAGGGGCCTTTCAGCGGGCGGAGCCGGTTTCGGCCCATGATTAGGGTGCGGCGCGCGGCCCGTCGAGCGAGGCTGGCGCGCCGACTGTCTACCGTCATGTTTTCAGCCGGCCGCGCGCTCAGGCGACCGGCGCCTTCTCCCGCGCGGGGGCGAAATGGTTCATCGCCAGCGCAGCCGCGCCGAGGCCGAGCCCGGCGAGGTCGGTCGCGAGCCCCGGTTTGATGAGGACGAGCGCCGCCGCGATGAAGAGGAGCCGATTGAGCGCCGTCGCGGGTCGGAAGAAATAGCCGCTGAGCCCGCCGGTCAGCAGCGTCACGCCGGCGACCGCCGTCACCACCGAGAGCGCCACCCGCCCCGGCTCCCCGATGAGGAGGAGCGAAGGGCCGAAGACGAACATGAAGGGGATGATGTAACCGGTCGCGGCCAGCTTCACCGCCGCCCAGCTCGTTTCCCAGACGGCGGCGCGGCTGATGCCGCAGGCGGCGTAGACCGCGATGGCGACCGGCGGCGTGATCGCCGAGAGGATGGCGAAGTAGAAGACGAACATGTGCGCCGCCTCCACCATCACCCCGAGCTTCACCAGCGCGGGGACGAGGAGCGCCACCTGCACGATATAGGCCGGCGTCGTCGGCATCCCCATGCCGAGGATGATGCCCGCGATCATCGTCAGCACCAGCGCCGGGATCAGCGAATCCGCCGCCGCCGCTTTGACGATGCCGGTGAAGGTGAGGCCGAGGCCGGTCTGCGCGATGACGCCGATCACGATGCCGGCCGACGCGCAGGCGAGCGCGACGATCACCGAGTTGATCGCGCCGGCCTCGAGCCCCTCGATCAGCGCCTTGAAGGAGAATTCCGCCCGCGTCGCGGGGCGGAGCATCATCGTCGGCACGATGGAGAAGATGCCCATCAGCGCCGAGAAGGGCGCCGAATAGCCCGACATCAGCGTCGCGATGATGATGACGAGCGGCAGGAACATGTGCCCCCGCTCCATCAGCACCGCGCCGACGCGCGGCAGATCCGCCCGCGGCAGGCCCTTGAGCCCGTTCTTCTTCGCCTCGAAATGCACGACGAGGAATACGGCGAGGTAGTAGAGGAGCGCGGGCAGGATCGCGAAGGCCGCGACCGAGAGATAGGAGATGCCGAGGAACTCGGCCATCACGAAGGCCGCCGCGCCCATGATCGGCGGCATGATCTGTCCGCCGGTGGAGGCCACCGCCTCCACGGCGCCGGCGAAGGCGGGCGGATAGCCGATCCGCTTCATCAGCGGGATGGTGAACGTGCCCGTCGTCATCACGTTGGCGGTGGCCGAGCCCGAGACCGAACCGAAAAGGCCGGAGGTGACGACCGCCACCTTGGCCGGTCCGCCGGCATGGCTGCCGGTCAACGCCAGGGCGAAATCCATGAAAAGCTTGCCGATCCCGAACCGCTCCGCCATCGCGCCGAAGATGACGAAGAGGACGACATAGGTCGCCGAGACCTGCGCCGGCGTGCCGAAGATCGAGTCCGTCGTCATGTACTGGTATTCGAGCAGGCGGATGAAATCGGTCGAGGTGAAGCCGATCTGGTAGGCGAGAAAGAGCGTCGCCGTCAGCGGGAGGATCGGCCCGATCGCGCGCCGCGTCGCTTCGAGGATGACGAGGATCATCAGGATCGCCATCGCCTGGTCGGTCATCGAGACCGGCCCGACATAGGCCATCCGCGTGTTGAAATAGCCGAGGTTGACCACGGGATAGGCGGAGGCCGCGAGCGCGCCGACGAGAAACAGCCAGTCGAGCGGCGTCGGCGCCTTCCCCGCGCGGGAGGCGAACATCGGCAGCGTCATGAACGCGAGGACGAGCGCGAAGCCGAAATGCGTCGCGCGGAGCGTGAAGGCGTTCGGCGGCCCGAACCAGCCGACATAGAGATGGAAGAAGCTCATCGCGAGCGCCACCGCGGTGACGGCGAGTTTCAGCGCGCGCTGAAGGGCCATGGCCTACCTCCCCTGCGGCGCGCGCCGGCCTCTTCCCGGCCGGCGCGGCCAGTTCGTCCGTCGTGTCGTCAGCCGCCGTGCTTGGCGTAGAACGCCTTGGCGCCCTCATGGAGCGGCACGCCGATATCGAGCTTCATCTCTTCGATGGACATGTTGCTCATGGCCTTGGCGATGGCGGCGAGGTCGGCTTTGTTCTCCCACATCTGCTCGAGGATGCCGGTGACCACCTCGGCGTCGAGGTCGCAGCGCGCAATCACATGCGTGGCGTAGCCGATAGCAAGAACGTCCTTGTCCTGCCCCGGATAGGAGCCGGCCTTGATCGTCAGCGGGGCGTAGCCCGGATTGATCTCCTCCTTCATCTTCTTCATGAATTCGGGCGTCAGCGAGACGAGCTGGATCTCGGTCGAGTTGGCGAGGTCCATGATCGCCGAAGCCGGCACGGTGGTGCCGAGCGTGAAGATGTCGGTGTTTCCGTCCTGCATCAGAGCGACGCCGTCCGAATAGGAGACGTAGTCGACGCCCTTCATGTCGTCATAGGTCATGCCGCCGGCCTGCAGCACGGCGCGCGTAACCTGCTCTGCGGTGTTGCCGACCGGCTGCGTTGCGAGGCGCATGCCCTTGAACCCGTCGACCGTCGACGGGCCGCCGTCCTTGCGAGTGACGATCTGGAAATACTGCGGGTAGAGCGTGGCGAGGTTGCAGACATTCGTCGCCTTGCCCTCGAAGGGCGGCAGGCCGCGCACCGCGTCGACGGTCGAGATCGAGTTGGCGAAGCCGAGATCGGCCGCGCCGGTCTGGACGCCCTGCACGTTGGCGACGCCGCCGCCCGGCAGGACCTGGATCGACACGCCGAGATTGTCGGCCGCCATCGACTGGATCGCGCCGCCGAGCGGATACCAGGAGCCGCCCTGCGGGCCGGTCATCAGCTTCAACTGCTGCGCCCCGGCCGTGGACGCCGCGAAGGCGGCGGCGGCGAAGGCGGCGATGGCGAGATGGGATCGTTTCATTCCGTTTCCTCTCCGTATCCGGGTTCTAGCCCTTGACGGCGGAAAGCTAACGGCGCCCGCGCCCCGGCGCCAGCGCTCATGCGAGCGGCGCGCAGATGCATGGCGCGGGGCGGTGTTTCGGGGGCGGCGAAACGCGGCGCGGCGTCAGGCCGCCTTCGCCGCCTCGATCACCCAATCCACCCGGTCGTTCCCGAAATGCATCTCGTCGCCGACGAAGAAGCAGGGCGCGCCGAAGGCGCCGCGGGAGACGGCCTCTTCGGTGGAGGCCTTGAGCCGGTCCTTCACCGCCGCATCTTCGGTCTTCGCAAGCATTTCCGCCGGGTCGAAGCCCGCCGACTTCAGCGTCGCGGCGACCACGGCCGGGTCGTTCATCGCCTCGCCGCGGCCGAAGACCGCCTCGAAGATCGCCTTCACATAGGCCCGGTAGCGCGGATCGCCTTCGAGCGCGGCGGCGCCTCGCATGAGGAGGAGCGTGTTGAGCGGAAAGTCCTTCGGGAAGCGGAGCGGCGCGCCGTAGCGTTTCGCCCAGCGGCGGAGATCCTGCGTCATCCACTTGCCCTTGGCCGGCACCATGACCGGGGAGGCGTTGCCGGTCGCCTTGAAGACGCCGCCGAGAAGGAACGGCCGCATCGCCACCTCGCTGGCCGCCTCCAGCCGTTCGAGCTGGGTCCAGGCGAGATAGGCGGCCGGGCTGCCGAAATCGTAGAAGAACTCGATCTTCATCTCAGAAACTCTCGATCCAGGGCCGGAGGTCCATCTCGTGGGTCCAAGCGTCCCGCTTCTGGTTGTGGAGCATCCAGTAGGTTTCGGCGATGTGCTCCGGGTTGAGGATGCCGTCCCGCTCCTTCAGCGCATAGCGCTCGGGGAACGCGGTGCGGATGAACTCGGTGTCGATGCCGCCGTCAATCACGACATGGGCGACGTGGATTCCCATCGGCCCAAGCTCCCGCGCCATCGCCTGCGCCATGCCGCGAAGCGCGAACTTGGCCGAAGCGAAGGCCGCGCCATGGGCGTAGCCCTTCACCGAGGCCGAGGCGCCGGTGAAGAGGATCGTCCCGCGCCCCCGCGGCGCCATGCGAAGCGCCGCCTGCCGGCCGACGAGATAGCCGGCATAGGCGGCCATCTCCCAGATCTTGCGAAACTTCCGCTCCTCGAGTTTGAGGAAGGGGAAGCGCGCGTTGGCGCCGATGTTGAAGACGCAGGCCTCGACCGGCCCCGCCTCCCGCTCCGCCCGGTCGAACAGCGCCTCCACTTCGGCCTCGACGCGCGCGTCGCAACCGATGGGGAGGCAGCGGCCGCCCGCCGCCTCGATCTCCGCCGCCAGCGGGGCGAGCGCTTCCGCCCGCCGCCGCGCCGGAACGGCGACGTAGCCGCCGGCGGCGAAGCGGCGGGCGATGGCGCCGCCCGTCGCATCCCCCGCGCCGACGACAACCGCCGCGCCGCTCATTCCGCGCCTTCGACCAGCACGAACTGCGCCTCGCCTGCAGACTCGCGGAGCTTCTTCGCCTCCTGGTAGACGTCGGAGTAGTAGCACTCTTTAGCCGCCTCGAAGGAGGGGAACTCGACGACGACGATCCGCCGGTCCTCCGCCTCGCCCTCCACCGTCTCGGACTTGCCGCCGCGGACGATGAATTCGCCGTCGAAGGCGCCGATCGCATCCGGGCTGACGGCCCGGTACTTGGCATATTGCTCGGGGTCGGTGACCTTCACGCGCGCGATGATGTAGCCCTTCGCCATGCCTTCCTCCATTGCGGCGCGCCTTCCTGCGGGCGCCTGGGGAGAGACTAGTCCGCGCGCCCCGCCGGCCGCCACCGCGATTCCATGCTGCGGCGCGTCACGTTTTCGTCGCCGGGGCGGCGCGGACATGCTACCGAATCGGGGTCGAAACCGTCCGCTTTCAGGAGCTTGCCCATGCGCGCCGCCCCCTTCTTCGCCCTCGCACTCATCGCCCCCGAAGCGGCCTTCGCGCATGGCGGCCATGCGGCCGGCGGCTTCTCCAGCGGGTTCCTGCACCCGATGCTGGGCTGGGACCATGTGGCGGCGATGGTGGCGGTCGGGCTCTGGGGCGCGACGCTCGGCGGGCAGGCGCGCCTCGTCCTGCCGCTGGTCTTCCCGCTGGTGATGGCGCTCGGCGCCGCGATGGCCGGGTTCGGCCTCGCGCTGCCGATGGTCGAGGCCGGGATCGCGGCCTCCGCCGTGGCGCTCGGCCTTCTGGTGATGAGCGCGGCGCGGCTGCCGCTCGCCGCGGCGGCGGCGCTCGTCGCGGTCTTCGCGGTCTTCCACGGCCATGCGCATGGCGCGGAGCTGCCGGCCACGGCCGATCCGCTCGCCTACGGGGTCGGCTTCGTGGCGGCGACTGCGCTTCTCCATGCTGCCGGGCTCGGCTTCGGCCTCGTCGCGCGGGCGCCGGCGGGCCGGATCGCCGTCCGCGTCGCGGGCGGTGCGATCTCGCTGGCCGGGCTCGCTTTCCTCGCCGGCGCCGCCTGAGCCGCTGCGGCGCCGCTCAGGCGTTGTCGAACCAGAGCCGGCGTTCGGCGAATTCCACCGAATTGCCGGCCGGGTCGCGGAAATAGATCGACCGCGCCCCGTTCGGCCAGCGGAAGTCCGCCTCGATCGGGACCCCGGCCGCCTCCAGCCGGGCGCGCCATTCGTCGATCTCCGCCGCGCGCGCCGCGAAGGCGACATGGCCCGGCCCGCGCGCGCCATGAGGTGGAACGGGAAGCGGCCCGCCCGAGGGCCGCTCGGTGGCCGCCGGATCGAAGATGAGGAGAACGGCGCCGGCGCAGCGGAAGAAGACGTGCCGCCCTGCCTCCCGCAGGAGGACGGGAAATCCGAGCACGCCGCCGTAGAACCGCTCGGCGGCGTCGAGATCGCCGGCATAGAGCGCCGCCTCCAGCACGGCGGGGCCCGTCGCCGCAGGCGCCCCGGCCTTTCGCTCCCCGGCTTCCGCCACGCGCGCTCCCGTGCTAGGCGACCGCCCGAAACGGCGGGGCCTTTCCCGGGAAACAACTAGGACGAGCGACATGGCGATCCAGCGCACCTTCTCCATCATCAAGCCGGACGCGACCCGGCGGAACCTCACCGGCGCGATCAACGCCAAGCTCGAGGCGGCGGGCCTCCGGATCATCGCGCAGAAGCGGATCCACCTGACCCTCGCGCAGGCGCAGAAGTTCTACGAGGTTCACGCGGCGCGGCCGTTCTACGGCGAGCTTTGCGAGTTCATGTCCTCCGCCCCGATCGTGGCGCAGGTGCTCGAGGGCGAGGACGCGGTGGCGAAGAACCGCGAAGTGATGGGCGCGACCAATCCGGCGCAGGCCGAGGCCGGCACGATCCGCAAGGAATTCGCCCTCTCTATCGGCGAGAACTCGATCCACGGCTCCGACGCGCCGGAGACCGCCGCGGTCGAGATCGCCTATTTCTTCTCCGGCCTCGAACTGGTCGGCTGACACGACGAAACCGCCCGGCGCTTGCGCGCCGGGCGGTCCCGCCCCGGGGCCGGGCCCGAGCCGGCGTGACCTGGAGGCGTCAGGCCGGCTTGTCGGCCCGGTTGGCGAGGGTCACCGAGACCTCTTTCTCCCGCCCGGCCCGGAGCAGCTTCAGCGACACCTTGGCGCCCGGCGCGTCGCCCGCGATGAAGCGGGTGAGGTCGCGCGGCGTGTCCACGGCCTTGCCGTCGACCGCGAGGACGATGTCGCCCTTCTTCAGCCCGGCCCTGGCGGCCGGCGTGTCTGCCGTCACGTCCTGGATCATCGCGCCCTTCGGCGCTTCGAGCCCGAGCGCGGCCGCGACCTGATCGCTCACCGGCCCGATCGAGACGCCGAGAAACCCGCGGTCCACACGGCCGTCGCCGGCGAGATCGGTCACCACGTTCGAGGCGATCTCCGAGGGCACCGCGAAGCCGACGCCGACCGACCCGCCCGAGGGCGAGAAGATCGCCGTGTTGATGCCCACCACCTCGCCCTGCTCGTTGAAGAGCGGCCCGCCGGAATTGCCGCGGTTGATCGCGGCGTCGGTCTGGATGAAGTGATCGAACGGCCCGGCGTTGATGTCGCGCCCGAGGGCGGAGACGATTCCGGTCGTCACCGTCTGGCCGAGGCCGAACGGGTTGCCCATGGCGATCACCGGCTCGCCGACGCGAAGCTGGGTCGAGTCGCCGAAGGAGACGGTCGGCAGGCCCGAAGCGTCCACCTTGATGACGGCGAGGTCGGTCGCCTCGTCGACGCCGAGCACCTTCGCCGAAAGGCTGCGGCCGTCCTCCATCTTCACCTCGACCTTGTCGGCGCCGTTGACGACATGGGCGTTGGTTACGATCCGCCCGTCCTCGCTGACGATGAAGCCGGTGCCGAGGCCCTTCATCATCTGGCCCTGCCCGTCGCCGCCCTGCGGCATGTTCGGGAAGGGCGCGCCGAAGCGGCGCATGAATTCCTCGAACGGGAAATTCTGCGGCCCCTGGAAGCGGACCTGCGGCTGTTCGGCGGCCTTCTCCACCTCGATCGTCACGACCGCGGGCGAGACCCGCGCCACGAGATCGACATAACCGCTGCGGCTCTCGGTCATCGGGGCCGCCGCATAGGCGGGGGCCGCGCCTTGCGTGATCGCGACGGCGCTCGCGCCGCCCAGCAGGGCCGCGAGGGCCAGCGCCGCGGCGGATTTCCGCGCCCTGGTCGACATGCTCATTTCATCCTCTCC
>CALFYQ010000037.1 GCA_937952085.1 uncultured Paracoccaceae bacterium
CACCAACGGCCGCCTCGCGGCGACCGAGTTCTTCCCGGACTTCAACTTCCGCAGCAAGGTCCGCTACCGCCTCCGGGGCCTCGCCGAGAACGCGCCCTGGCTGGTCGGCCTCGACCGGCAGAACACCACCGAATGGCAGGAATACGAGGGCAAGACCTTCCGGCGGATCAACCTCCTGCCGACGCCCTCGACCGGGCTCGAGAACTACAAGGAATACTTCTCCAACCCGGCGCTCTTCTCCTCGATCGAGAACTCGCTCTTCATCGCCTCGATCAGCACTATCATCACGGTGACGATCGCCTTCGGCTTCGCCTATGCGATGACGCGGAGCCTGATGCCCTTCAAGGGCGCGTTCCGGCTGATCGCGATGATGCCGATCCTGGTGCCCTCGCTCCTCCCCGGCATCGCGCTCATCTACCTCTTCGGCAATCAGGGGATGCTGAAGGAGCTTCTGTTCGGAACCTCGATCTACGGCCCGCTCGGCATCGTGATCGGCTCGGTCTTCTTCACCTTCCCGCATGCGCTGATCATCATCACCACCGCGCTCTCGCTGGCGGACCAGCGGCAATACGAGGCGGCGGAATCGCTCCGGGCCAGCAAGTGGCGCACCTTCTGGACCGTCACCGCCCCCGGCGCCCGCTATGGCGTGATCTCGGCCGCCTTCGTCACCTTCACCCTCGTCATCACCGATTTCGGCCTGCCGAAGGTGATCGGCGGGCAGTATGACGTGCTCGCCATCGACATCTACAAGCAGGTGATCGGCCAGCAGAACTTCGAGATGGGCGCCGTCGTCTCGGTGATCCTGCTGATCCCGGCGGTGATCGCCTTCGCCGCCGACCGCTGGATGCAGAAGAAGCAGGTCTCGCTCCTCTCAGCCAGGTCCGTCGCCTTCGAGCCGAAGAAGGACCGGCGCTTCGAAGCCTTCTGCCTCGCCTGGTGCGGCCTCGTCGCCATCTTCATCCTCGGCATCATCCTCGTCTGCCAGTACGCCGCGCTGATCAAGTTCTGGCCCTACGATCTCAGCCTCAGCCTCAACAACTACGACTTCAACCGGATGGACGGCGGCGGCTGGGCCTCCTACTGGAACTCGATCGAGCTTGCGGCGCTGACCGCGCTCATCGGCACCGCAGTGATCTTCACCGGCGCCTACATGGTCGAGAAGATCGACGGCTTCGCCGCCGGCCGCGGGCTCTTCCAGTTTCTCGCGATGCTGCCGATGGCGGTGCCTGGGATGGTGCTCGGCCTCGCCTACATCTTCTTCTTCAACGAGCCGTCGAACCCGCTCAACCTGATCTACGGCACGATGACGATCCTCGTCGTCTCCACCGTCACGCATTTCTACACGGTCGGGCACCTCACCGCGCTCACCGCGCTGAAGCAGATCGACGCAGAGTTCGAGCCGGTGGCGAGTTCGCTCCGGCAGCCCTTCCAAAAGCTCTTCTTCCGGGTGACGGCGCCGGTCTGCCTGCCGGCGATCCTCGACATCTCGATCTATCTCTTCGTCAACGCGATGACGACGGTCTCGGCCGTGGTGTTCATCTACTCGACCGACACCGCCCTCGCCTCCATCGCCGTCCTCAACATGGACGACGCGGGAGACATCGCGCCCGCCGCGGCGATGGGGATGATGATCTTCTACACCAACGCCGCGGCGCGCCTTCTGCATGCCGTCGCGACGCGGCGCGTGCTCAAGCGCACCCAGGCCTGGCGCACCCGGTAGCGGGGGGCGTCAGGCCCGGCGGCGAAACCTCAGGCCGAAAAGCGAGGCGAGCGCCGCGACCGCGAGCGGCAGGCTCGCCGGCGCCGGCACCACGCCGACCGGCCCGGCCGGTTCGAGGTCGAAGCCGAAGCTGAAATCGCCGAAGGTCGCCAGCGTCTGGTCGCTCCGCCCGCTCAGCGGCGCGTGGACCAGAACGCCAAGCGCTGTCAGCCCTGAGAGGCTGAGCGAAGCCGTCGTCGAGACGCTGGGATCGAGTGTGTTGACGCCGGCGCGGAACGAAGCGATGGGTTCCGGTTCAGCAAGTCGTCCACCAGCAGGGACTGAACCTCGCCGAAGCCGTCGCCCCCCGTGATCGACACGTTCCCGACCGAAAGCGAAGCGCCGAGGATCGTGCGGGAGGTGATGGAGGTGACGGTGAAATCCCAGTCGATCGCGGAGTCCGTCAGGCCGAACACGTTCACCGCCGGCGAAACGGCGAAGTTGAGCGAGACGCTGTCGCCCGCGAGCGCGCCCGATACGAAGATCTCGTCCGGGTCGAAATCGAAGGGGAAGGCGCCGACCGTCCCCTGATCGACGAAGCCGTCGAAGCGGAGGTCGTCCACCGTCAGCGAGCCCCCGGCGTAAAGCTCCGACAGGGTGCAGCCCGTCGCCGAGGCGCAGCCGCTCGTCGATGTTGCGGCGATTGCCGGGCCCGTGCCGGCCAGGGCGGCGAGGGTTGCAAAACGTATCGCGGCCGCAAGGCGCATGGCGTTTCCTCCTTGTTGCGTCGCTCGCCCCCTATCACGGTCCATTGAGGCTTTCGATCCGACGCTGCGTCAACCGCCCGCAACGCAACCCTGCCCCGCCGCCCGGCGCATAGCCTGCAAGGAGAGCAGGACGCCGGGCGCCGCAGCTCCCGGCATGCGCGCAAGAAACCGGCGGCCCGGGGCGCCATCCCCGAGGCCGCCGTCAATTGCATCCGGGTGGATCAGGCGGCGAGCGCCGGCTCCTCTTCCGCCTCACCCTCATCGGCGGCCGCCTCGCCGAGACGGAAGAACTCCACCGTCCGGCGCTGCTCGTTCGCCTGCCCCGCCAGGGTCGAGGCGACCGAGGCGGCGCGCCGCGCGGCGTCGGCATTGCCGTCGATCAGGCGGTTCAGCTCCTGCAGCGCGTCGTTGATCTGCTCGGCGCCGGTCGCCTGCTCCCGCGTCGCGGCGGAAATCTCCGAGACGAGCTCCGCCGTCCGGGAGATGTCCGGCGCAAGGCGCTCGATCCGGTTCGCCGCCTCGGTCGAGATCTCGAGCGAGCTGGCGGAGAGTTCGGAGATCTGCTGCGCCGCCGTCTCGCTCCGCTCCGCGAGCTTGCGTACCTCGCTGGCGACGACCGCGAAGCCGCGCCCGTGCTCGCCCGCGCGGGCCGCCTCGACGGCGGCGTTGAGGGCGAGAAGGTCCGTCTGCCGGGCGATCTCCTGCACGATCAGGATGCGCTCGACGATCTGACGCATCGCCTCGGTCGCCTTCGTCACCGCCGCGGAGCCGGCCTGCGCCTCCTTCGAGGCGGCCTGGGCGATGCGATCCGTCTCGCGGGCGTTCTCGGCCGTGCGGCTCAGATTGGCGGTGATCTCGTGCACCGCGCTAGAGGCGGATTGCGCCGCCCCGGCCTGCGACGCGCTGCCGGAGACGATCCGCCCCGCCGCGTCATCCATCTCGCCGGCGCCGGCCGAGACGCTGGCCGCCGCCTGTCGCGCCGCGCCGAGCGTCCGGTTCAGCGAGGCCGACATGCGCGCGAAGGCCGCGCTCAGCCGATCATGCTCGGAGACAGGGCGCACCGTTTCGGAAAGGTCGCCTTCGGCGATGCGATCGGCGGTGCCGGCCATCCGGCCGAGATAGCGCGAGACGCCCTCGACATCGGCGAGGATGCCGCCAAGCTCGTCATTCGGCCGCCTGGCCGGCATGTCGAGCTCGGTCTTGCCGAGAGACAGGGCCTTCAGCGCCGCCACGACGTCGCCGACGCTCCGCCCGAAGGCGCGCAGCATCGTCACGAGCACCACGGCGAGAACGAGCGTGACGAAGGCGCCGGCGCCGATCAGCTCCCAGCTTGCGCGCTGCTCCTCAGCGACCGCGTCGTCGAGGTCTGTCTTCACGTCCGAGATCATGTGCTCGGCCACGCCGTTGATGAAGCCGAGCCGCTTGCTGGCCGCGGCGAACCAGTCCGCCCCTTTCACGCCGCCGCCCGAGCCGGTCTCCCCGATCTCCGCGAGGGTCTTTCGCCAGGCCGATACCTGCTCGACCTCGGGCCCACGAAGCGCCTCCTCCAGCGCCGCGCGGATGTCGGGCCGCGCCTGCATCGCAAAGCTTTCGAGCGCGATCTGCTCCTTGGTCAGGAACGTCCGATAGGACGCGAGCGTCGCCGCGCGCACGTCGCCGGCCGCCGCCTCGTTGAAGAGCTGCGCGCCTTAGGCGCGCTCGAGCCCGCCGCTCTCCATCGCCTGCAGAAGAAGGGCGAAGGAACTCATGCTCATCGCGGCTTCATGATCGGGTATGACCTTGATGGCTTCGTAGACGGCCTCGATGCCCGCCGCCACTTCATGCGAGTAGAAGGAGACGAACTCCGCCGGTTTCATGGATGCGGCGTCGACGCCGTCGCGCGTCGCCGCGAGCCGCCCGGAGAGGGCCGCGATCGCGGCCGCCTCGGGCCAGATCTCGGGCAGCTTTCCCTCAAAGTCCCCGTCGCTCAGGAACGCCCCGAAGTTCGAGATCACGCCGTCGGTTCTGGCGCGCTGCGCTTCGAGCGCGTCACGCGCGGCGGCGTCTCCGCCTGTCGATGCGTAAGCGACGGAACGGCCGCGCTCCGCCTGCAGCGCATGGATGACGGCGTTGATTTCCGCCGCGAAGGGCGCGGCCGCAGAGAGCCGTTCGACTTCCGCCGCCTTGCCGATGCGCTCGCTCGCGACATAGCCGAGCAAGGCGAGACCCGCCGAGAGCGGCAGGAAAGCGACTAGGCTCATTTTCCTTCTGAGGTTCATTGCGACGCCCCCATCATATTGTTCCGGGCGCGCGATGCCGCCGCGCCCCACTCCATGCAGGTGGATTGTCGTCCTGTGTCAGTCCGGCCGACGAACACGTCGCCACATGGCCCGCCCCGAAGGGCGCGGCGCGCGGCGCAGATCCCGCCAGACACGACGAAGCGCGGCCGCCAGCGCACCGGATCCCACCCTTGCTCCGGTCGCATCGGTCGCAGCCGCCCGAGCGCGCGGACCCTAGCCGCCCCGATCTGAACAAGTTCTCAACCGATCCGGCGTTTACCAATAAAAACAGCGATTTCGCGCCGGGATAGGGCGCTCCTACGCGTGGGCGCGACCCGTGGCAGCGCGCAGGCCCGTCGCCCGCCGCCGCCGCAGGGCGAAGCCGGCCCGGCCGGGAGGCCGCGCGCCGCCCGAACCGTCCCGGGCGCAACTCTGGAAGCGAACATCGAGTGGATGGGTTTGGTAGCGGAGGAGGGACTTGAACCCCCGACACGCGGATTATGATTCCGCTGCT
>CALFYQ010000038.1 GCA_937952085.1 uncultured Paracoccaceae bacterium
AGGTCCATGCAGGTCGGGCCGCGGCTCGAGCTCAGGCAAAGCCAGCAGCTGGCGATGACGCCGCAGCTGCAGCAGGCGATCCGCCTGTTGCAGATGTCGCGCATCGAGGCCGAGGCCTTCGTCGCCAGCGAGGTGGAGAAGAACCCGCTCCTCTCGATGGAGGAGGGCGGCGAGGCGCCGGCGCGCGCCGCCGAGAAGATCGTCAGCGTTGACCAGGCCATCGGCCGCGAAGATCACAACGAGGCGGGCGCCCTCTTCGAGACCGGCGCCGAAAATCTCTACGAGGCGGCGGAGGCGCCCTCTCGTGTCGCGCCCAAGGCGGCGACCGGGCTCGGCGCGCCGGAGGGCGGATGGGCCGAGGCGCCGGCGGGGCCGCCCTCCCTGCACGACCATCTCCTTCCGCAGATCGCGCTGTCCGGCGCCTCGCCGAACGCGCGCCGGCTCGCGGCGCTGCTTGTCGGGGAACTGGACGAGGCGGGTTATCTCCGCACCGACCTCGCCGCGCTCGGCGCGCGGCTCGGCGCCCATGCGGCGCTGGTGGAGGAGGCGGTGGCGGCGCTTCAGGCCTGCGACCCGCCGGGCATCGGCGCGCGGAGCCTGGCGGAGTGCCTCGCGATCCAGCTTCACGAGCGCGGCCGCCTGGACCCGGCGATGGAGGCGCTGCTCGCGCGGCTCGAAGACCTCGCCACCGCCCGGATCGACCGGCTTCGCGCCGCCTGCGGCGTCGACGACGAGGATCTCGCCGAGATGATCGCCGAGATCCGCGCGCTCGACCCGCGTCCGGGCTCCGCCTTCGGGGCCGCGCCCGCGCCCACCGTCTCCGCCGACGTCGTGGTGCGGCGGGACGCGGCGGGGGGCTGGGCCGTCGAGCTGGCGCCCGACTCGCTGCCGACCGTGCTCTACGACCGGAGCTACGCGGGGAGGCTCGAAGGCCGCCGCGGCGAGGAGGCCATGGCCTTCATCGCGCAATGCCGCCGAGACGCGGACTGGCTGGTCCGCTCCCTCGATCAGCGGGCGAAGACCATCCTCAAGGTGTCCGCCGCCATTGTCCGCCGCCAGCCCTGCTTCTTCGACGAGGGCGTCGCCGCGCTTCGGCCGATGACGCTGAAGACGATCGCGGAGGAGGCCGGGGTCCACGAATCCACCGTGAGCCGCGTCGTCGCCAACAAGCGGCTCCAATGCGAGCGGGGCCTTTTCGAGCTCCGGTTCTTTTTCACCCAGGCTATCGCGGCCGCGGGCGGCGGGGAGGCGGTATCGGCCGAGGCGGTGCGGCGACAGATCCGCAACCTGATCGACGGGGAGGAATCGCCCGGCGCGCTCTCCGACGACCGCATCGTCACGCTTCTGAAACAAAACGGCGTCGATATTGCGCGACGCACCGTCGCGAAATACCGTGATGGTATGGAAATTCCATCCTCGGCGCAGAGACGGCGGAGGCAGGCGGCGGCCCGAATGCTCGGCGCGGCACAGCCCGTCCCGTCGGTTGACTCGATCCGGAGCGGCCCCTAGGTATCGCGGCCTTCCGGCCGGGCAGGCCGAATGACGGAGCCTTCGCATGCGGATACAGGTGACCGGCCGGCAGATCGACATCGGGGCGGCGCTGCGCTCCCACGTCGAGGAAACCCTCCAGGCCGCGGTGTCGAAATATGCCGATGCGGTGATCGACGCCGAGGTCACGTTCAGCCGGGACGCCCACCTTCTGCGCGCCGACGCCGTGGTGAAGCTGGGCCGCGGGCTGACCGCAAAGGCCACCGAGCGCAACACCGAAATCTACGCGGCCTTCGACGGGCTTGCTGAGAAGATCGAGAAGCAGGTGCGCCGCTACAAGCGCCGCCTGACCCAGCATCGCGGCGAGGCCGCGGGCGAGGTTCCCGCCGCCAGCTACGTGCTCCAGTCCGCCCGCGACGAGGACGAGCATGTCGAGACGATGAACCCCGTCGTCATCGCCGAGAGCACGACGAAGCTCCGCGCCCTCACCGTGGGCGAGGCGGTGATGCAGATGGAGCTGGAGGACGGCCGCTTCATGGTGTTCCTCAACGAGAAGCACGGCCGGCTCAACGTCGTCTTCCGCCGCGAAGACGGCAATATCGGCTGGATCGATCCGGCGCCGGCAGGCGCGTGAAGGCCCGGTCCGGGAGCCCGATATGGAGTTGAAGGACATCGTGACGCCGGATGCGGTGACTGCGGGGCTGAACGCCACCAGCAAGAAACACCTCCTCCAGGAGATCGCGCAGCGCGCCGCCGAGGCCTACGGGCTCGATGCGCGGCAGGCCTTCGAGGCGCTCCTGGAGCGGGAGCGGCTCGGCTCCACCGGGATGGGGCGCGGCGTCGCGATCCCCCATGCGCGGCTCGCGGGGCTCGACAAGCTGGTTGGCGTCTTCGTCCGGCTGCAGCGGCCGATCGACTATGACGCCGCGGATGGCGAGCCCGTCGATCTCGTCTTCGGGCTTTTCGCGCCGGAAGCGGCGGGCGCCGATCATCTCCGCGCCCTCGCCCGCATCTCCCGCGCGCTTCGCGACGCGGCGGTCTGCGCCAAGCTTCGCGCCGCGGGCGACGAGGCGGCGGCCTACGCCGTTCTCACCAACCCGGTGGATTCGAAGGCCGCCTGAGCCGCGGGCGGCCCGGAAGCCGCCCCCATTCTCAATGGACGCTCACCGGCGCCAGTTCGTGCTGGCGCGCCGCCACGAAGGCGAGATCCCGGTCCGGCGCGAGGCCGATGCGGAGCCCGGTTTCATCGTGGATGGCGTAGAGCGTCATCTCCGCCGGCGCCTCGTCGGGCAACTCGTCGGGCCGCACCTGGCGGACATAGACGATCTGGCGCGCGCCGGTCTTCGGCGAAAGTTCGTCGTCGTTCATCTCAGCCTCCTTCCGTGAAGCGAGCCTGGCCCCGGGGTCAATCCCGCGGGCCGATGCGGATCTTCCGGACCGTGGGCTCCGGCTCCGCGCGAATGAGGTCGATCTCCAGAAGCCCGTTGCCGAGCGAGGCTCCAGCCACCTCGACGCCGTCAGCCAGCACGAAACTGCGCTGGAACTGGCGCGCGGCGATGCCGCGATGGAGAAAGACCCGGCCTTCCGGCTCCGCGGCCTGCTTGCCGCGGATCACCAGTTGGCTGTCTTCAAGGGTGATCGAAAGATCCGCCTCCGCGAACCCCGCCACCGCGAGCGTGATGCGATAGGCGGCTTCGCCACGCTGCTCGATGTTGTAGGGCGGATACCCGTCGGCCCCGGCCTTCTGCGTGCGCTCGACCAGACGGTCGAGCTGCTCGAAGCCGAGCAGAAACGGGTGTTGCGCGAACGTGATGCGGCTCATCTCGACAGCCCTCGGAAAGCGACCGTTGTGCGCGGGCCCGAATTCGGCGCCCGCGCACGGGAGATATGTGGTCGCCTTGGAGGGAGCGCAAGGAACGGCGCGGAATCAGCCCTCTGCGGCCTGCTTCGCGGCCGCCTTCGGCTTCGCCGTCTTGGTCGTGGACTCCTTGGCTTTGGCGGCCTTCGGCTTCGCCGCCTTCGCCTTGGTCTTCGGTTTCGCGGCGGTCTTGCGGCCGCCCTTGCCCTTCGCCGCCTTGGCCGCGACGAGGGCGAGCGCGGCTTCGAGATCGAGCGCCTCCGGCTCCGTCTCCTTCGGCAGGGTCGCGTTGACCTTGCCCCATTTGACGTAGGGTCCATAGCGGCCGGCATGAAGCTCCACCGGCCCGCCGTCCGGGTGCTCGCCAAACACCTTCAGCGGCGCGGCGGAGGCGCGGCCCGGGCCGGCCCGCTTCTGGGCGATCAGCTCGACCGCCCGATTCATGCCGATGGTGAATACGTCGTCGCCGTCCTTCAGGTTGGCGTAGGTCTTGCCGTGCCGGACATAAGGGCCGAACCGGCCGATCCCGGCCTCGATCAGGTCGCCATCCTCCGGATGCGCGCCAATCCTTCGGGGCAGCGCGAGAAGATCGAGCGCCCGCGCGAGGTCCACCGCATCGGGCGCGAGGCCCTTCGGCAGCGAGGCGCGCTTGGGCTTCTCTCCCTCCGCGCCCTCGCCAAGCTGAACATAGGGGCCGAAGCGGCCGGATTTCAGGTAGACGTCGACGCCGTAAGGGTCCTGCCCGAGAAGCTTGTCCTCCCCGCCGCCCTCCTCGCCGCCGAGATTGCGGGTGTAGCGGCAGGCCGGGTAGTTCGAACAGCCGATGAAGGCGCCGCCGGCGCGCGCCGTCTTTAGCGAAAGCCGGCCGATCCCGCAGGCCTTACAGAGCCGCGGATCGGTCCCGTCGCCGGCGTCCGGGAAGAAGTGCGGGGCGAGCACCTCGTTGATCGTCTCCAGCACCTCGCCGATGCGAAGGTCCTTCGTCTCGGCGAGATCGGCGGAGAAATCCCGCCACCAGTCGGCGAGGATCAGCCGCCACTCGGCGCGGCCGCCGGAGACGTCGTCCAGCTTCTCCTCAAGGCTGGCGGTGAAGTCGTAATCGACGATCCGCTCGAAATAGTTGGAGAGAAACGCGGTGACGAGCCGGCCCTTGTCCTCGGGGATCAGCCGGCTCTTGTCCTTCTTGACGTATTCCCGATCCTGGATCGTGCCGATGATCGAGGCGTAGGTGGAGGGGCGCCCGATTCCGAGCTCCTCCATCCGCTTCACCAGCGTCGCCTCCGTGTAGCGGGGCGGCGGCTGGGTGAAATGCTGCGCCGGGGTGACGGCGCGCTGTTTCGCCGGCTCGCCCTCGCGAATCTCGGGGAGGAGGCCCTCCTCGTCGTCCTCGGCGTCGTCGCGGCCCTCCTCGTAGACCTTGAGGAAGCCGTCGAACTTCACCACCTGCCCGGTGGCGCGAAGGCCGACCCGCGGGCCGGCGATTTCGACGGTCGTCCGCTCCAGCCGCGCCGCCTCCATCTGGCTCGCCATCGTGCGCTTCCAGATCAGCTCATAGAGCCGCGCCTCGTCGCCGCCGAGATCGGAGAGCGTTCCCGGCGCCGCCGTCATCGCGGTGGGCCGGATGCATTCGTGCGCTTCCTGCGCGTTCTTCGCCTTGTTCTTGTAGACCCGCGGCTGGGACGGGACATAGGAGGCGCCGAACCGCTCGGAGATGGCGGAGCGCGTCATCTGTACGGCCTCGGGGGCCATGTCGATGCCATCCGTCCGCATGTAGGTGATGCGCCCGGCCTCGTAGAGACGCTGCGCCGCGCGCATCGTCTGCTGCGCGCCGAAGCCGAGCTTGCGGGAGGCTTCCTGCTGCAGCGTCGAGGTCATGAAGGGCGGCGCCGGGTAGCGCTGCGCCGGCTTCGATTCGACCTTCGCGATCTTCAGCGCCGCCGCCTCGATCGCCGCGACCGCGGCCTCCGCAGCGCCCTGGTCGCCGAGCGCGAAACGGTCGAGCTTCTTGCCGTCGAGCTCCGCGAGCCGGGCGCGGAAGGTCTCGCCGCGCGTGGTTTCGAGCTCGACCGTGACGGACCAGTATTCGCGCGGCTTGAAGGCCTCGATCTCCATCTCGCGCTCGACGACGAGACGCAGCGCGACGGACTGGACCCGGCCGGCCGAGCGGGCACCCGGCAGCTTCCGCCAGAGCACCGGGGAGAGCGAGAAGCCGACGAGATAGTCGAGCGCGCGGCGGGCGAGATAGGCGTCCACCAGGTCCCGGTCGATGGCGCGCGGCTGGCGCATAGCCTCGGTGACGGCGGATTTGGTGATGGCGTTGAAGACGACGCGCTCCACAGGCGCCTCGCCCTTCAGCGCCTTGCTCTTCCGCAGCGTCTCCAGAAGGTGCCAGGAGATCGCCTCGCCCTCGCGATCGGGGTCGGTCGCGAGGATCAGCTTCGGGTCGGCCTTCAGCGCCTCGGCGATGGCCTTCACATGGCTCTTCGCCTTCGAATCCACCTCCCAGACCATCTCGAATCCGTTCTCTGGATCGACCGATCCGTCCTTCGAGGGGAGGTCACGGATATGCCCGTAGGAGGCGAGGACCTTATAGCCGCCGCCGAGATATTTGTTGATTGTCTTGGCCTTGGCCGGACTTTCGACGACGACGACAGGCATGAACGCTCCGCTTCACGGGCCCTCAAGGGCGGCGGAACATGTGCTGCGCCCGCTTCGGTTGTCAACGCGGGGGGGGCCTCAGGGCTCTGCGAGACGGGCCACCATGTTGCCGGAAAGCCGCTCGATCCGCCCCGCGAGTTCAAGTTCGAGGAGGGCGGCGGAGAGCGCGGCGGCGCTTACCCCAAGCTCCCGCGCGAGGCCGTCCGCATCGGTCGCAGCGGGGCCGAGAAGCTCCAGCGCGCGGCCGGCGAGGCCCTCTGCGGGCTCCTCCTCCGCTGGCGCGGGCGACGGCTCGAAGGCCGGGGCGGCGGGGCGATGCGGGCCTTCGAGCGCCTCCAGCGCGTCCTCGACATTCCGGATCAGCGCGGCGCCCTGCCGGATCAGCCCGTTGCAGCCCTCCGCGCGCGCATCGAGCGGCGAGCCGGGCACCGCCATCACCTCCCGCCCCTGTTCGAGCGCCATCCGCGCGGTGATGAGGGAGCCCGAACGCGCCGCCGCCTCGACGAGGACGACGCCGCGCGCGAGGCCGGAGACGATGCGGTTCCGCCGCGGGAAATGCCGGGCGAGCGGCTGCATCCCCGGCGGCGCCTCGGAGAGGAAGAGCCCGCCTTCGGACCGCATCCGTTCGGAAAGCGCATGGTTCTCTTCAGGGTAGATCACGTCCACCCCGCCGGCCATGCAGGCGACAGTGCCGGTCGGCAGCGCCGCCTCATGCGCCGCCGCGTCGATCCCCCGCGCGAAGCCGGAGACGACGACGAGCCCCGCCTCACCGAACCCTTCGGCCAGAATCCGCGCCATGCGGCGGCCATGCGCCGAGGCGTTCCGCGCGCCGATCACGGCGATGGAGGGGCGCTCCAGCAGGTCGAGATCGCCGACGGCCCAGAGAAAGGCGGGCGGATCGGGGATTTCGGCGAGGAGCGGCGGATAGCCCGCCCGCCCCAGTTTCAGCATCCGCGCGCCGATGGCTTCCGCCCGCTCCATCTCGTCGCGGCCCTGCCGCTCGGAGCAGGTCTGATAGGCGCGGTCGCCGGCCCGGGTGGCGAGGCCGGGGAGGGCTTCGAGCGCCGCCTCGGCGTCTCCGAACCGGGACAGGAGGCGCGCGAAAGTCTGGGGTCCGACGTTTCGGCTCCGGGCGAGACGGAGCCAGGCGAGATCGGCCGCGCTCACTTCCGCCCGATCTTCGGCTCCTCGCCGCGGAGGAGCCGGCCGATATTCTCGTGATGCTTCAGCCAGACCAGCGCGACGAGGGCGACAACCGGCCCGATCGCCCAGGGCGCGCCCGCGAGCCAGAGCCAGAGCGGCGCCGCCAGCGTCATCAGGAGCGCCGCGAGTGAGGAGATGCGGAAGGCCGCCGCCCCCGCGAGCCAGGAGAGAAGCTCGAGCGCGCCGGCGAGGGGCGCGAAGCCGAGCAGCACGCCGATGAAGGTCGCCACCCCCTTGCCGCCCCGGAACCGGAGCCAGACCGGGAAGACATGGCCGAGCACCGCCGCGACGCCGGCCAGCGCCGCCGCCGCGGGCCCGGCGAGGGCGAGGGCGAGGGCGGTCGGCGCCCAGCCCTTCGCCATGTCGAGGAGCAGCGTCGTCGCCGCCGCCTTCTTGCTGCCGGTGCGGAGCACGTTGGTCGCGCCGATATTGCCGGAACCGATCTTCCGAAGGTCGCCGAGGCCGAAGAGCCGCGCCACGATCGGGCCGAACGGGATCGAGCCCGAGAGATAGCCGCCGAGCGCGGCGAGGCCGAGCGTAGCGGCCGAGGCCGTCTCGTAATTCGGGAAAAAGGCCACCGCATCATCCATGGCGGAAGACCTCGAGGCCGCCGACCCAGGTCCGTTGCGCCCGGCCGGTCATAAGCCGCCGGTCGAAGGGCGTGTTCTTAGACTTCGAGCGGAGCGCGAAGCGGTCGAGCACATAGGGCGCAGCCGGATCGAAGAGGACGAGATCGGCCGGCGCGCCGCGGGCGAGCCGGCCCGAGGGCAGGCCGAGCCGTTTCGCAGGAGCGAGCGAGAGCCGGTCGAAAAGCGCCGGCAGGCCCATCGCCCCGTCATGGTAGAGCTTCAGCGCCGTCGGCAGCAGGGTTTCGAGCCCGATCGCGCCATAGGCAGCCACTTCGAAAGGCTGGCGCTTCGATTCCTCGTCCTGCGGCCGGTGGGAGGAACAGATCGCGTCGATCAGTCCCTCGGCGACCGCCTCGGCCAGCGCAGCGCGGTCTTCCTCCTCGCGAAGCGGCGGATCGAGCTTGAAGAAGGTCGGATAGTCCGCGAGGTCGTGCTCGTTCAGCGCGAAATGGTGGTGGCTGACCGCCGCCGTCACGTCGAGCCCGGCCTCCTTCGCCCGCCGGAGCGCCGCGAGCCCGCCGCGGGTGGTGACGAGGTCGGCGTGGTAGCGGGCGCCGGTGATCTCCACCAGCGCCGTGTCCCGCTCCAGCATGATCCGCTCGGCGAAGGGATGAATGCCCGGAAGGCCGAGGAGGGAGGCGAAGGCGCTTTCGGTCACGCAGCCCTCGGCGGCCATCGCCGGGTCCTGCGGGTGGTGGACGACGAGCGCGCCGAGCGAACGGGCGTAGTCGAGGCAGTTGCGGAAGACGGTCGGGTCCGAGACCGGGCGGGAGGCGTCGGTGAAGGCGAGCGCGCCGGCGTCGAGCAGGAAGCCGTATTCGGCCATCTCCCGCCCCTTCATCCCCTTGGTCAGCGCCGCCATCGGCGCGACGCGGACGACCGAGGCCCGCTCCGCCCGGCGCATCGCGAATTCAAGGACGGCCGGATCGTCCACCGGCGGCTCCGTCTCGGGCTGCACGCAGATCGTGGTGACGCCGCCCGCCGCGGCGGCCTCGCCGGCGCTCCGATAGCTTTCCTTGTGGCGCTCCCCGGGCTCGCCGACGAAGACCCGGAGATCGACGATGCCGGGCGCGAGCGGCAGGCCGCAGCAATCGACCACCTCGGCGCCCTCGGGCGCCTCGGGCGCGGCGCCCTGCGCGACATCGGCGATCACGCCCCGCTCGATACGAAGCGCACCCGGCCCGTCGAAGCCGGTCTCAGGGTCGATCAGCCGGGCGTTGGCGAGGATCAGCGTGCTCATTCCGCGCCCCCCGCGATGTTGCGAGAGAGAAGGTCGAGCACCGCCATGCGGACGGCGACGCCCATCTCCACCTGCTCCTGGATCACCGAGCGGTTCGGGTCGTCGGCGACGTTCGGGTCGATCTCGACGCCCCGGTTCATCGGGCCGGGATGCATGACGATGGCGTCGGGCTTGGCGCGGGAGAGTTTCTCCTCGTCGAGCCCGTAGCGGTGGAAGTATTCGCGGTTGGAGGGGACGAAGGCGCCCTGCATCCGCTCCTGCTGGAGGCGGAGCATCATCACCACGTCCACCCCTTCGAGCCCCTTCCGCATGTCGTCGAATACCTCGACGCCGAGCTTCTCCGCGCCGTTCGGCAGGAGCGTGGGCGGCGCGATCACCCTCACCCGGTTCTCCATACGGTTGAGGAGGATGATGTTGGAGCGGGCGACGCGGCTGTGATTGATGTCGCCGCAGATGGCGATGGTCAGCCGATGGAGCCGGCCCATATGGCGGCGGATCGTCAGCGCATCGAGGAGCGCCTGGGTCGGGTGCTCGTGCCGGCCGTCGCCGGCGTTCACCACCGCGCAGTTCACCTTTTTGGCGAGAAGGGCGACGGCGCCGGAATGCTGGTGCCGCACCACGAGGATGTCGGGGCGCATCGCGTTCAGCGTCACCGCCGTGTCGATCAGCGTCTCGCCCTTTTTCACCGAGGAGGAGGCGACCGACATGTTCATCACGTCCGCGCCGAGCCGCTTGCCGGCAAGTTCGAAGCTCGCCTGCGTGCGGGTCGAGTTCTCGAAGAACATGTTGATCTGGGTGAGGCCCTTCAGAACCGCGCGCTTCTTGTCGCGCTGGCGGGAGAGGGCGACGTAGTCTTCGGCGAGATCGAGAACGGATTCGATCTCCGGTTTCCCGAGCCCCTCGATGCCGAGAAGGTGGCGATGTGGAAACATGCGGGCTCCGGCGCGGCTTGACCGCTTTTGGCGCCCAAGCGCCCGGCCCGCAAGCCGCGCTTGAACCATCGCGCGCCGGCGCCACCTCCGCAGCCATGACCACGCTCATCCCGATCCTCGGCGACCAGCTTTCCGCCTCGCTTTCCTCACTCCGCGGCGCGTCGAAGGCGGAGGCGGTGATTCTGATGGCCGAGGTGGACGAGGAGGCGGATTACGTTCCGCATCACCGGAAGAAGATGGCGTTTCTCTTCGCCGCCATGCGCCGCCATGCGGAACGGCTGCGCGGCGACGGCTGGCGGGTCGATTACGTCCGCCTCGACGAAGAGGGAAACACCGGCGGGCTCGAAGGCGAAGCGAGGCGCGCCATCGAGCGGAGGGGCGCGACGCGCATCGTCGTCACCGAACCCGGGGAACACCGGCTGCTCGCCGCGTTCCGGGGTTGGGAGGCGTCGTTCGGCGTTCCGGTCGAGATCCGGGAGGACGACCGCTTTCTCTGCTCCCACGCGGACTTCGAACGCTGGGCCGAGGGCCGGAAGCAGCTTCGGATGGAGTGGTTCTATCGAGAGATGCGGCGGAAGACCGGTCTTCTGATGGAGGGCGACGAGCCGGCGGGCGGGCGGTGGAATTTCGACGCCGAGAACCGGAAGCCGGCCACCGGCGGCCTCTTCATCCCCAAGCCCTTCGCGCCCGCGCCGAACGGGACCGTGGACGCGGTGATTGAGATGGTGGAGCAGCGCTTTCCCCACCGGTTCGGCGATCTCCGCCCCTTCCGTTTCCCGACGACGCCTGAAGAGGCGGAACGGGCGCTCGAGGCCTTCCTCGCCGAGGGCCTTCCGCGCTTCGGCGACCATCAGGACGCGATGCTCTCTGGCCGACCGTTCCTCTGGCACTCGGTCCTCAGCCCCTGCATCAACGCCGGGCTGCTCGACCCGCTGGAGGTGTGCCGCATTGTCGAGGCGGAGTGGCAGGCCGGCCGCGCGCCGCTCAACGCCGCCGAGGGCTTCATCCGGCAGATCATCGGCTGGCGCGAATATGTGCGCGGCATCTACTGGCTGCGCGGGCCGGACTATCTCGGATCCAACCATTTCGGCGCGAAGCGGCCGCTCCCCTGGTTCTACTGGTCGGGCGAGACCGACATGGCCTGTATCTCCGAAGTCGTCGTTCAGACGCGGCGAGAGGCTTACGCGCACCACATCCAGCGCCTGATGGTGACGGGCAACTTCGCGCTTCTCGCCGGGCTCGACCCGGCCGAGGTCCATGAATGGTATCTCGCCGTCTACGCCGACGCCTATGAATGGGTTGAAGCCCCGAACACGATCGGCATGGCGCTCTTCGCCGATGGCGGCCTGCTCGGCTCGAAGCCCTACGCCGCGTCGGGCGCCTACATCGACCGGATGTCGGACTATTGCGCGGACTGCCGCTTCGACGTGAAGCGGAAGACGGGCGAAGGCGCGTGCCCGTTCAACGCCCTCTACTGGGATTTCCTCGCCCGGAACGAGGCGAAGCTCCGGGGCAACCCCCGCCTCGGCCCGGTCTACCGGACCTGGGACCGGATGGAGGAGGCGAAGCGGGCGGCCTACCGCGAGAGCGCGGCCGCCTTTCTCGCGACGCTCGATTGAGGCTCAGGGCCGCGAGAACGCGTATTCTACCTCGGCGAAGCTGTCCCGCGCGAAGCCGTAGAGGAAGACAAGCCCCTCCGGCCCCGCCACCGTGCCGTGCTCGGCCCCCGGCGGAACGTAGAGCGCGACGCCCGGGCCGATCGGAAAATCCCGCCCGTCGACGGTGACGACGCCGGAGCCCGACTGGCCGTAGTAGAACTCCGCGGGCGCGTGCCGATGCGGCGGCAGCCGGCCGCCCGCCGGGAACTCGGCGAGGCCGAGGGTCAATTCCCGCGAAGGCGTCATGTCGCCGGAGATGAAGGTGCGCCAGCGGACCTCGGCGAAATCCGACTGTCCCTCGCCTTCGAGCGGGCGTTCCTCCGCCGTCACCGAGAAGGCGAGACAGACCGGCCCCGGCGGCGCGATCTCCACCGGCAGAAGGTCCGGCGCGACAGGGGCGGCGCCGGGCGCATGAGCTTCGAACTCGATCATCGGGGCCTCGCGGAGCGCCCCGTAATCGGGGCTGAGCGATCTCGCTCCGAATTGCCCCGAAATCTCGTCAGGAAACGACGCCTGATGGCGCGCGAAGGCCACGGAGAAGCGACACCGTCGCCGGCCAGGCGAGCGCGTCGGCGACCGTCTTGTCCCGGCAGAACGTGTTGCAGTAGCCGACGACGATTCCGTCGATCTCCGCGAGGCTGTCTGCGGCGACCGGCTTGCCCGAATAGGGGCAGGTTTCGTTGACCGGCTTCACCCCGGAAGCCGCCCGCGCCGGCAGCGGCGCCTCGCCCGGCCCGAACGCGCCGGTCACCGGCAGATCGGCGACGTCCTCCGCGACGACATGCGGGTTGGCGACCGCCATCGCCCGCCAGCGGCGGAAGGCCGGGAGACGATGCAGCGCCTCGATATAGGCGTCGTCCTCCGACCCCCGCGGCAGGCCGAAGGAGGCGAAGCGGGAGGCGACCGGGAGGAAGAAGGCGTCCGCCGCCGTGAACTTCGCCCCGAAGAGGAACGGCCCCTCGCCGCCGAACCGGCTGCGCGCCCAGGCCCAGAGCGCGCGGATGCGTTCGACATCGGCCAGCACCTCGGGCGACGGCTCGTAGCCGGAATAGACCGCCTTCAGGTTCATCGGGCAGGCGCCGCGGAGGGCGCGGAAGCCAGAATGCATTTCCGCGGCGAGACTCCGCGCCGCCGCGCGCGCGGCGGGCGCCGCCGGCCAGTGCCCCGCCTGCGGGTGCCGTTCCGCCAGCGTCTCGGCGATGGCGAGCGTGTCCCAGAGGAGCGCGGTCTCGCCGCCTTCCTCGATCTCGAGCGCGGGCACGGTGCGCGCCGGCGCGACGCGCGCGAGCAGCGCGTCCCATTCCGGGCTAGGCCAGTTCGCCTGCGTCACCCGGGCCGGAATCCCGAAGGCTTCAAAAAGAAGCCATCCGCGCAGCGACCAGCTCGAATAGGCCCGGTCCATCACGAAGAGATGGTAGCTCATGCCGCTTCCCCTTTGTCTCTCACGCCAAAATGCCGGATCGGCGCGGTTTCGCCGAGCGCAGATTCGTGAGCGCGAGGATCACGCATCGCGATGGCGCCGGTCACGGTTGCGTGAGCCAAGGTTCCCGCACTTGCGAAGATGTGAACGAAAGCCGCCCCAATTGCGTATTCTATTAGACGAGCGCGTTCGCAGGTCAGGGAGACGTAGGCATGAAGAAGCCCGAAGCGCAGCCCGACGCATCCTTCACCCGCGCCGCAATGCGCGCGGAACTGCTGGACGCGGAGACGGAACGAACCCTCGCCATCGCCTGGCGGGATGAGCGAGATGCGAAGTCCCTGCACCGGCTGATCAACGCCTACATGCGGCTCGCCGTCTCCATGGCATCGCGCTATCGACGCTACGGCGCGCCGATGGCCGACCTCATACAGGAGGCCGGCGTCGGCCTTCTGAAAGCCGCCGAAAAGTTCGACCCGGACCGGGGGGTGCGATTTTCGACCTACGCCTCCTGGTGGATCAAGGCGTCGATCCAGGACTACGTGATGCGGGACTGGTCGATGGTCCGCACCGGCTCGACCTCCTCGCAAAAGGCGCTCTTCTTCAATCTCCGCCGCGTCCGCGCAAAGATCGAGCGGGAGCGCGGGCCGGCCGGCGACGGCCGCGCCGCGCATGAGATTCGCGTCGAGATTGCCGAGGAGGTCGGCGTGCCGCTCCGCGACGTGGAGATGATGGAGGCGCGGCTCGCCGGCGCCGACTTCTCGCTCAACGCGCCGCAGGCGAGCGAGGACGGCCGCGAATGGATCGACGCGCTGGAGGATCAGGCGCCGGAAGGAGCCGAGACGGTCTCGCGGCAGGCCGACCGCGACGCGGCGCGCGGCTGGATCGAGGATGCGTTCGAGGCGCTCACCGACCGCGAGCGCCTCATCATCCGCCGCCGCAAGCTGATCGACGAGCCTGACACGCTCGAGCGGCTCGGCGGCGAGCTCGGCCTTTCCAAGGAGCGGGTGCGCCAGCTCGAGGCTCAGGCGCTTCGCAAGATGCGCCACCGGCTCGAAGCGCGGCACGGCGCGGAGCCGAGCATCCTCGCCGCCGCCGGATAAGCCGGCTGCGCGCTCCGCCCGGGCGGGCGGAGGCAAGATCGTCCCCCGGGATGCGCGAAGCATTGAGGCGCCGGGATCGCGGCGCTATACCCCGCGCGGCCTTCCATCCCGAGGGGACGCATGCGCTACATCTCCACCCGCGGCGGCGCTACCGGCCTCAGCTTCGAGGAGGCGATGCTGTCCGGCCTCGCCCGCGACGGCGGGCTTCTGGTTCCGGAAAGCTGGCCGACCCTCTCCGAAGCGGAGATCGCGGCGCTGGCCGGCCTTCCCTATGAGGAGGCCGCGTTCCGTGTCATGCGGCCTTTTCTCGGCGGCGCCTTCTCCGATGCGGAGTTCCGCGGGCTGATCGACGCCGCCTACGCCTCCTTCGGCCATCGGCTCCGCACCCCGCTCGTCCAGATCGGCGAGGAGACCTTCCTTCTGGAACTGCATCACGGACCGACGCTCGCCTTCAAGGACGTGGCGATGCAGCTCATCGGCCGGCTCTTCGAGGCGGCGCTGACCCGCCGGGACGACCGGGTGACGATCGTCGGCGCCACCTCTGGCGACACCGGCTCCGCCGCCATCGAGGCCTTCCGCGGCAGCGCGCGGGCGAGCTGCTTCATCCTCTACCCGCACGGCCGGGTCTCCGAGGTGCAGCGCCGCCAGATGACGACGCCGACGGAGCCCAACGTCCACGCCATCGCCGTCGAGGGCGATTTCGACGCCTGCCAGGCGGCGGTGAAGGCCATGTTCAACGATCACGAGTTCCGCGACCGGGTGAAGCTCGCCGCCGTCAACTCGATCAACTGGGCGCGGGTGCTGGCGCAGGCGGTCTATTACTTCTTCTCGGCCGTCGCGCTCGGCGCGCCGGGCCGGGCGATCTCCTTCGCGGTGCCGACCGGCAATTTCGGCGACGTCTACGCCGGCTACGTCGCGAAACGAATGGGCCTGCCGATCGACCGCCTTGTCGTCGCGACGAACCGCAACGATATCCTGCATCGGACGGTGGAGACCGGCCTCCATGAGCGGCGCGGCGTGCATCCGACCTCATCGCCTTCGATGGACATCGAGGTTTCGTCGAATTTCGAGCGCCTGCTCTTCGATCTCGCGGATCGGGACGGCGCGGCGATCTCGGCGATGATGGCGGATCTGGCGGGCAACCGCCGGGGCTTCCAGCTTTCGGCGGCCGCCCTCGCGCGGCTCCGGGCCGAGTTCGCTTCGGCCCGATACGACGAGACGGAGGTCGCGGCGCTGATCGGCCGGATCCGGCGGGAGACCGGGCAGCTTCTCTGCCCGCACAGCGCCATCGGCGCCGGCGCGGCGCTGGCGACGAAGGGGCCGACGGTCGGCCTCGCCACCGCCCACGCCGCCAAGTTCCCGGACGCGGTCGAGGCCGCAAGCGGGACCCGCCCGGCGCTGCCGGATCGAATGGCCGATCTTTTCGATCGGCCGGAACGCGTTACCGTGGCGCCGAACGACATCGAGGCGCTGAAACGACTGATCGAGGAGACGATCCAGGCATGATCCGCCTCTCCACCCTGCCGAACGGCCTTCGCGTCATCACCGAGACGATGCCGGGCCTCGGCTCCGTCTCGATCGGCCTCTGGGTCGCGGCCGGCTCGCGCAACGAGATGGAGGCGGAGAACGGCGTCGCCCATTTCCTCGAGCACATGGCCTTCAAGGGCACGTCCCGCCGCACCGCGCTCGAGATCGCCGAGGCGATCGAGGATGTCGGCGGGCATCTCAACGCCTATACCAGCCGCGAAGCGACGGCCTATTACGCCCGCGTGCTGGCGGAAGATGCGCCGCTCGCGCTCGATATCGTCACCGATATCGTGACCAACCCGATCTTCGCGCCGGAAGAGATCGAGCTTGAGCGCGGCGTGATCCTGCAGGAGATCGGCCAGGCGCTCGACACGCCCGACGACATCATCTTCGACTGGCTGCAGGA
>CALFYQ010000039.1 GCA_937952085.1 uncultured Paracoccaceae bacterium
GCCCGTCGCCCCAGACCGGGCCGCGGGCGCCGAAATCGCGGGTCCAGCCGCGGCGGCCGGAGCGCCCGTCGATGGCGCCGAGGCGGCCCGACTGGTTTCCGGCGATCACCGCGACGCCGAGGATCACAGGGTCGGACGAGATGTCGGAGATCACCGAGCTCGCGAGGCCGCGCCGGCCGCCCGAGAGCACGTCGGACCAGAGGCGCTGGCCGCTCGCGGCGCGGACGGCGACAAGCTCGCCCGAACCGAAGGGGAGGATCGCGACGCCGCCGGGAGAGATCGCCGGGCTCGCGCCGCCGAAGACGCCGGCGCCCGAGGTCGCGCCGGTGGCGCGCCACCGGGGCGAGCCGTCCTCCGTCGAAAAGCCGATCGCGGTGTTGTCGCGCGAGACGGCGATGACGACGCCGGCCGAAACCGCCGGCGCGGCCCGCACCGGGGCCGGCATCTTCTGCATCCAGATCCGCTCGCCGGTGGCGGCGTCGAGCGCCGCAACCTCGCCGAACCCGGTGGTGACGAAGAGCCGCCCGTCCTCGACGGCGAGCCCGCCGCCGAATCCGTCATCGCCGCTCTCGTCCTCGGGGGAGAGGTCCACCTGCCATTGCGGCCGCCCGCCGGAGAGGCCGAACGCGCTGACCGTCGCCTCGCTGTCGAGCGTGTAGATGCGCGTTCCGTCGGTGACGGGCGTCGCCGTCAGCCGCTCGCCGCCGGCGCCGATATCGGCCCGCCAGGCGACGGAGAGGGAGGAGGGCGCGGCGAGATGGCCGGGCGAGTGGGTGGGCCCGCCGTTGACCTGCGTCCAGGCGGCGTTCGAGACTGCGGGGCTGAGCGCGGCGATCTGCGCGGCGACGTCCGGCGGCGTCATCCGCTCTTCGGCGATGGCGCGGACCGGGATGCGCGTGCCGGGAAGCTTTTCTTCTTCGCCCTCGAAATAGGAGCAGGCGGAGACGAGGAGCGCTGCCGCGGCGGCGATGAGGACGGGACGGTTCATCACGGGGCTCCTCACCCTTCGGTGGTCGCGTCCGGCGAGACGCCGATCGCGGTCAGCACCGCCTCGACGCGGCGGCGGAGGCCGGCGGGCGCCGCGGCGTCGTCGAGCACGGCGCGGAGGCCGGAGATGGCGGTATCCCGCTCCCCGGCTTCGAGCCGCGCCATCGCCTCGGCCTCCGCGGCGAGCAGGCGGAACGGGCCGTTGCCGGAGGCGATCGGCTGGAAGAGGTTCGCGCGGGCCGTCGGGTCGAGCCCCGGCGCGCGGGACATGGCGGCGCGGAAATCGGCGAAGTCCCGAAGAAGCGGTTCGGCCGCGCCGTCCTCGGCGACCTTGTCGTAGGCGGCGGCGGCCTGGCCGAGCTTGCCCTCAGAGGCGAGGACGCCCGCGGCGAGAAGTCGCGCGAGCACGGCGCCGCCCTCGGAGCCGGTCTGGTCCGCGAGGGTTTCGAGCGCGGCGGCGGCCTCGGTCGGCGCGGTGTCGGCGGCGGCGGCGAGCGCCGCGCCGACGCGCTGCGCCTCGATCTCCGCCTGCTGGTCGAACCAGGTCTTCACGCCGGCGGCGGCCACGATCGCGACGATGGCGCCGATCACGTAGGGGCCATAACGGCGCCAGAGGGAGAACATCCGGTCACGCCGGACTTCCTCGGTCACCTCGTCGATAAATGCGTCCCTGTCGCTCACGCCGCCTCCACGAACCCTCGCGCCGGGGCTCGGGCCGCGGCGCGGCCGGAACGTAGCGAAGCGCCGTCGGAAATCCTAGACCCGAAGCGTCACGGCGCGGAGGCGCCCCGACCGCGGCGGAAAGCGCCGCCTGACGCGACGTCGCGCCGCCTCGCGATCTGGCGAAAACAGCCCGAACGCCCTATATCCGGTTGATCCGCCGCCGCCACTTCGCGGCGCGGGGCCAAGGCGCAGCGGGGAGACGGGCGGCGCGGCATGTCGATCTTTTCGAAATGCGCGCCCCTTGTGGCGGCGGTCGCGCTGGTCGCGTCCGGGGCCATGGCCGAGACGCGGCCGGCGCTGAAGGTGATCGCCATCGAATCCGAGGCGCGCCCCTATGTCGAGGCGCTGATCCTCCGCGGCCGCACCGAGGCGGACCGCCGGGTCGAAGTCAAATCCGAAATCGCCGGGCTCGTCGCCTCGCCGCCGCTTCGCAAGGGCGCGCGGGTCGAGGCCGCAGACGTGCTCTGCCAGCTTGAGGAAGGCGGCCGCCCGGCCGAGCTTGCCGAAGCCGAGGCGCGGCTGACCGAGGCGCAGCTCAATTTCGACGCGGCGCAGGAGCTTTCGAAGAAGGGCTTCACTTCGGAGACCAAGGCGAACGCGATGGTCGCCGAGCTTGAGCAGGCGCGCGCCCGGGTGCTGCGCGCCAAGCTCGAGCTCGACCGGATGAAGATCACCGCGCCCTTCGCCGGCATCCTGGAGACAGACACCGCCGAGCTTGGCGCGCTCCTGACCAACGGCGCCACCTGCGCCACGGTGATCGCGCTCGATCCGATCAAGCTCATCGCCTATGCGCCGGAACGGAGCGTCGACCAGCTTCAGACCGGCGCGACGGTGGCGGCGCGGCTCGTCACCGGTCGGGAGATCGCGGCGAAGCTCGCCTTCGTCGCCCGGTCCGCCGACCGCGACACCCGCACCTATCTCGTCGAGGCCGAGGCGCCGAACCCCGACCTTTCGATCCGCGACGGCATGACGGCGGAGCTGGAAATCTCGCTCGCGCCGCGGATGGCGCATCTCCTGCCGCAATCGGCGCTGACGCTGGACGACGAGGGCGCGCTCGGCGTGCGGATCGCCGAGAACGGCGTCGCGCGCTTTGTCCCGGTCTCGATCCTGCGGGACCGGCCGGAGGGCGTCTGGCTCGAAGGGCTGCCGGAGCACGCCGATGTGATCGTGATCGGGCAGGAATTCGTGATCGACGGCCAGCCCGTCGAGATCGGCCGGATGGAAGCGGAGCCGACCCAGTGAACGGCCTGGTGGACTGGGCCGTCGCGCGGAGCCGGATGATCCTCGCGATGGTGGTCCTCTCCATCGCGGCCGGCTTCGCCGCCTATATCGGCCTGCCGAAGGAGGGGAGCCCGGACATCGACGTGCCGGTGCTCTACGTCTCGGTGCCGCTGCCGGGCGTCAGCGCCGCGGATTCCGAACGCCTGCTGGTGAAGCCGCTGGAGACCGAGCTTCGCTCGCTCGTCGGGCTCGACGAGATGACCGGCATCGCCTCCGAGGGCCATGCCGGCGTCCTGATGAAGTTCGATTTCGGCTGGGACAAGGCCGCCACCCTCGCCGAGGTGCGCGACAAGGTGGATCGCGCCAAGGCCGAGATGCCCGAAGAGGTGAAGGAGCCCGAGGTCATCGAGGTGAACCTCTCGGCCTTCCCGATCATCGTTGTCACCCTTTCGGGCGACCTGCCCGAGCGGACCCTGCTCCGCGTCGCCAAGGACCTCCAGCGGGAGCTCGAATCGATCTCCACCGTGCTCGAGGTCGGCCTCGCCGGGCATCGGGACGAGATGGTCGAGGTGTTGATCGACCCGCTGAAGATGGAGGCCTACAACGTCACCGCGCAGGAGCTTCTGAACGTCATCTCCGCCAACAACGCGCTGGTGGCGGCGGGCTCGCTGGAGACCGGTACGGGCGCCTTCGCGGTGAAGCTTCCCGGAAATTTCGAGAAGCCGTCCGACATCTACGAGCTTCCGGTGCGCCTCGTCGGCGACCGGATGGTGTCGCTCGGCGACATCGCCACGATCCGCCGCACCTTCAAGGACGCCGAGGGCACCGCCCGCTACAACGGCGAGCCGACCGTCGCGCTCCAGATCAAGAAGCGGATCGGCGAGAACATTCTCGACACCGTGGCGGCGGTGAAGGAGACCGTCGCCGAGACGAAGGCGCGCTGGCCCGAACAGCTCCAGAACGCCGTCCACATCGCCTATTCGATGGACGAGAGCCGGCAGGTCTCGGGCATGGTCTCCCAGCTCGAAGGCTCGGTGCTGACCGCCGTGCTGCTCGTCATGATCGTCGTCGTGGCGACGCTCGGCTTCCGCTCGTCGATGCTGGTCGGCATCTCGATCCCCTGCTCGTTCCTCCTCGCCTTCGCGCTCCTCGCGGCCTTCGGGCTGAGCGTGAACAACATGGTGATGTTCGGCCTCATCCTCGCGGTCGGCATGCTGGTGGACGGCGCCATCGTCGTCGCCGAATACGCCGACCGGCGGCTTTCCGAAGGCGCCGACAGCGCCGACGCCTACGCCGAGGCGGCGCGCCGGATGTTCTGGCCGATCATCTCCTCGACGGCGACGACGCTCTGCGCGTTCCTGCCGATGCTGCTCTGGCCGGGGATGCCGGGCGAGTTCATGGGGCTCCTGCCGGTCACGCTGATCTTCGTCCTCTCCGCTTCGCTGATCGTGGCGCTCATCTTCCTGCCGGTGATCGGCGCGGTGCTGGCGCGCGGCTTCGCCGGGATCGGCCGGCCGGTCGGCGCGATCTCGAAGGCGGTCGGCCTCGGCGGGCGGGAAAAGCCCGCCCCGGTGAAATACGCCTACCGGCGCACCCCGTTCGGCCATGTGATCCGGCTCATCGTCGGCAACCCGGTGGGCCCCTTCCTCGCGATCGGCGCCGCAGTGGCGCTGATGATCGGCGCGGTCGCCCTCTTCCAGGCGAAGGGCAAGGGCGTCGAGTTCTTCGTCAAGACGGAGCCGGAGCGCGCGCTCGTCCATGTCCGCGCCCGCGGCAACCTCTCGCTGGCGGAGAAGGACCGGCTGGTGGGCGAGGTGGAGCGGACCGTGCTCGATGTCGACGGCGTCGCCTCCGTCTTCGCCTTCGCCGGCAAGGGCGGGCTCCAGCAGCAGGGCGGCGACGCGCCTTCGGACGCGATCGGCCAGGTGCAGCTCGAGCTGAAGCCCTGGGGCGAGCGGCGGAGCGGCGACGAGATCCTGGAGGAGATCCGCCGCCGCGTCTCCGACACGCCGGGCGTGATCGCCGAAGTGGCGCAGCAGAAGGAAGGCCCGCAATCGGGCAAGCCCATCGAGCTTCGCCTGCAGGCGCAGGACTGGGACCTTCTGATGGCCATCGCCGCCGCGGCGCGGGCCGGGTTCGAACAGGTGCCCGGGCTCAAGGACATCGACGACACCCGCCCCCTCCCCGGCATCGACTGGGAGATCAAGGTGGACCGGGAGATGGCCGGCCGCTTCGGCGCCGACGTCGCCACGATCGGCACCATCGTACAACTCGTCACCCGCGGCGCCCTCCTCGACACGATCCGCCCCGACGACAGCGACGAGGAACTCGACATCCGCGTCCGCTTCCCCGAGCAGGACCGGCTCCTCTCGACGCTGGAGCAGCTGAAGCTCCGCACCAAGAATGGCCTCGTGCCGCTCTCGAACTTCATCACCATCAAGCCGGCGCCGAGCCTCGGCGAGATCTCCCGCTTCGACACGGTGCGCTTCATCGACGTGCGCGCCGACGTGGAGCCGGACGTCAACGTCAACGAGAAGATCGCCGAGATCACGGCCTGGCTGGAGGCGAACCCGCTGCCGCCGGGCGCCAGCTGGGCCTTCCGCGGCGAGCAGGAGGAGCAGGCGGAGAGCCAGGCCTTCCTCGCCAAGGCCTTCCTCGGCGCGCTCGGCCTCATGTTCGCGATCCTGCTGGCGCAGTTCAATTCGCTCTACAATTCGGTGCTGGTGCTGACCGCGGTGGTGATGTCGGTCGCCGGTGTCCTCCTCGGCATGGTGGTGATGGGGCAGACCTTCTCCATCATCATGACCGGCACCGGCATCGTCGCGCTCGCCGGCATCGTCGTGAACAACAACATCGTCCTCATCGACACCTACCAGGAATTCGCGCGCGAGATGCCGCGGCTCGAGGCGATCATCCGCACCGCCGAGCAGCGCATCCGCCCGGTGCTCCTGACCACGATCACCACGATGGCCGGCCTCGCGCCGATGATGTTCGCGACCTCGATCGATTTCGGCGCCTTCGGGCCTCTCCTCGGCGGCGGGCTCTTCTCCGCCGCCGCGTGGTCCCGCTTTGCCGACACGGTGCTGCAGGTCGGCGCGCCGACCGCGCTCTGGTGGGTGCAGCTCGCCACCGCCGTCGTCTTCGGCCTCGGCGTTTCCACCTTCCTCACGCTGATGGTGACGCCGGCGGCGCTGGCGCTCCGCGTCTGGGTCAATGACGGGCTCTTCGGCCGCTACGGCCCCGCGCACCGGCTGATCGCCTCCGTCGCGCTCTACGGCCATCGGCGGCGGGCGTTCTTTGTCGAGACGGACCGGGCGCGGGCGATGCGGCGGAGCGAAGCGCCCGAGATCAGCTGGCACGACGAGGCGCCGCCGCAGCTTTCCCCCGCGCCGCAGCAGGGCCGCCGCTTCCGCGACGCCGCGGAGTAGCGTCGGCGCGGCGCCCGATCAGGGGGCCCAGACGCGCGCGCCGCGGCGGTCCCGGTCGAGCCGCTCGTCGTCCGGCTGCTCGGCGAGATCGGCGGGGCCGAGCGCCGGCTTCGCCGGCCAGCCCTCCGGCCGCGGCGCCTCCTCCGCCTCCCGCTCCGCCTCCTGCCGGCGCCACATCCGGGCGTAGCGGCCGTTCCGGGCCAGAAGCTCGGCATGGCCGCCGCGCTCGACGACCTCCCCGGCCTCCAGCACCACGATCTCGTCGGCGTCGACGACCGTGGAGAGCCGGTGCGCGATGGTGAGCACCGTCCGGTCCCGCCCGAGGCGGCGGAGGCTTTCCTGGATCTCCTGCTCGGTGCCGGTGTCGAGCGCCGAGGTCGCCTCGTCGAGGATCAGGATCGGCGGGTTCTTCAGGATCGTGCGGGCGATGGCGACGCGCTGCTTCTCGCCGCCCGAAAGCTTCAGCCCGCGCTCTCCGACCGGCGTCTCGTAGCCCTGCGGCAGCGCGGTGATGAAATCGTGGATCTGCGCCGCCTTCGCCGCCTCGACGATCTCGTCCTCGGTGGCGTCGTCGCGACCGTAGGCGATGTTGTAGCGGATCGTGTCGTTGAAGAGCACGGTGTCCTGCGGGACGACGCCGATGGCCTTGCGAAGGCTCGCCTGCGTCAGGTCACGCACGTCCTGCCCGTCGATGGCGACGCGCCCCTCCGCCACGTCGTAGAAGCGGAAGAGGATGCGGGAGAGCGTGGACTTGCCGGAGCCCGTCGGGCCGACGACGGCGAGCGACTTTCCGGCGGGGACGCGGATGTCGACGCCCTTCAGGATCGGCCGCTCGGGGTCGTAGGCGAAGCGGATATTCTCGAAATGCACCTCGCCGCCCTTGAGCGCGAGCGGCTTTGCGCCCGGTCGGTCCACCACTTCGGCGGGCTGGTCGAGAAGCTCGAAGAGCGCACGCATGTCGACGAGGCTCTGCCGGATCTCCCGGTAGACGGTGCCGAGGAAATTGAGCGGCATCATCAGCTGGATCATGTAGGCGTTGACGGCGACGAACTGGCCGACCGTCATCTGCCCCGACTGCACGCCATAGGCCGCCATCGCCATCACTATGGCAAGGCCGATGGTGATGATGACCGTCTGGCCGAAATTGAGCCAGGCGAGCGAGACCGCGGTCTTCACCGCCGCCTTCTCGTAGCCCTCCATCGAGCGGTCGTAACGCGCCGCCTCCCGCGCCTCGGCGGTGAAGTATTTCACTGTCTCGAAGTTGAGGAGGGAATCGACCGCCTTCTGATTGGCGTCGGTATCCCGCTCGTTCATGCGGATGCGGATCTTCACCCGCATCTCCGTCACCTTGAACGTGAACCAGGTATAGAGCGCGATCGTCAGCGCGACGACGAGGAAGTACCAGCCCGAGAAGGCGAAAAAGAAGATCGCCGCCACCATAAGCAATTCGAGGATCAGCGGCCCGATCGAGAAGAGGAGGAAGCGGAGGAGGAAATCGACGCCCTTCACGCCCCGCTCGATGATGCGGGAAAGGCCGCCGGTCTTGCGCGTGATGTGGTAGCGGAGCGAGAGCGCGTGGACATGCTGGAACGTCTCCAGCGCGATGCGCCGGAGCGCGCCCTGCCCGACCTTGGCGAATACGCCGTCGCGGAGCTGCGCGAAGCCGACGCCGGCGATCCGCAGCGCGCCATAGGCGATGACCAGCGCCACCGGCGCCATCCACCAGACATCGGCGATCGGCGCGTCCTTGGCCAGCGCGTCTACCGCCCACATGAAGGCGACCGGCGTCGCCACGGTGGCGAGCTTGGAGACGATCAGCGCCGCCATCGCCCCGCCGACGCGGAGCCGGACTTCCCGGTCTCCCTTCGGCCAGAGATAGGGGGCGACCCGGCGCACCACGCCCCATTCCACCGCCCCGTCGCTGTGGACGCGGCCTCTCATCGTGTTCATCGGCATCTCCTCGCCCCTTGCCAGTTAAGTCGGCGAGGGGCCGGAGACCAGCCCTACTCGGCCTTTGGCGCGTCCGGCAGGGAGAAGACCTGGCCGGGATAGATCAGATCCGGGTCGCGGATGGCGGCGGCGTTGGCCTCATAGATCAGCGTATAGCGAAGGCCGGCGCCATAGGTGCGCCGGGCAATCCGCCAGAGGCTGTCGCCGCGCTGCACCGTCATCGTGCCGGGCTGCACGGCCCCATCGGCGAAAGCCTCGCGGCGGAACGGAGTCTCCACCCGCGACAGGACGCGGCCCGCCTCGTCCGTCTCGTCGAGCCGGAGCGTGTAGACGCCCGGCTTCACCTCGACGGAGGGGCCGAGCCGCCAGGAGCCGTCATCGGCGGCGCGGGCCTCGCCCGCGAGCGCGCCGTCGAGATAGAGCCGCACCGCTGAGCCGGGCCGCGCCCGGCCGGCGAGCGAGACGCCGCCCGCCTCGTCATAGTCGATCAGGTCGAGCGAGACGCGGTCCGGCGCCGGCCCGGTTCGCTGAAGGATCTCCGCGCCTGCATCGGCGGGGCGCACCACCAGCGGGGCCGCGTCCCTTTCCGTGCGGAGCACGAGCACCGGCGCGCTCTCCGTCGGCGCGGGGGCCGGCGCGGGCGCTGCGGCGGGCTCTTCCTTCGGAGCCGCCTCGGCCGCCGGTTCGGCAGACTCTTCCTTCGCCCCGGCCTCCGCTGCATCCGAGATCGGCTCTGGCGCGGCTTCGGCCGTCGGCGGCGCGGCCGTCTCCGGCCCCGGGTTCGCGGCCTCCGCGGTCTCCTTCGCCGGCGCTTCCGGATCGGGCGCCGGTTCCGTGGCCGGCTCCGGGCTCGGCGCGGGTTTTGGCTCGGCCTTCGCTTCCGGTTCGGGCTTCGGCGCCGCTTCACCCTCGGGCTTGGCCTCCGGCTTCGGCTCGGGCTCGGGTTCCGGGGCGATCCGGGCGACCACTTCCGCGGCGCCGGCTTCCGGCTTCGTGTCGATCATCGCGACAAACGCGCCGTCAGCCCCGGCCGCCGCCCGACCGGCCACCTCGCCGGAGACGACGATCTCCACCTCCGCGCCCGGCTTCGCCCGCCCGGCGACGAGACCCGCGCCATCCGGCTCGATCCGCACCACGTCGAGACTCGGGGCCGGCGTCTCCGCGGTTTCGACGGCGGGCTTTTCGGGCTCCGGCTCCTTTGCGACGGTTTCGGCGGAAGACGCCGGCGCCTCGATCGCGGCGACCGGTTCGGGCTTCTTTGTCTCCGGCTCGACAGCAACAGGCGCCGGCGTTTCCGGCTCGGCGGCAGCCTTCGTCTCGGGCTCTGAAGCAACAGGCTCGTGCGCAGCGGCGGCGGTTTCGCTCGCCGGCGGCGCAGGTTCGGCCTTCTGCTCGGGCGCTGCGGTTGGTTCGGGCGCCGGCGCCGTTGCCTGCGCCTCAGGCGCGGCGGCGGGTTCGGGCTCCGGCGGCGCGAAAGCGATCCCGGCCCGCTCCAGTCCGTCGCGGCCGAACATCCAGCCGGCGCCGGCGAGCAGCGCAAGCAGGAGCGCGACCAGAAGGCCGATGCTGAACCCGCGTCCCTTGCGCTCGCTCATGCGCAACTCCCCCCATTCCCGAAACCTTCATGGCGCGAAGCGCCGGCGGCGTCCAGAACTTGGAGGAAAGGGTTCAGGCGCCGTCGGAAGCCACGAGATCGGCGAGGAAGGCGTCGACATCGCCGTTCCGCTTCTCCAGCATGGCGCCGAAGGTCTCGCGGAGCGTGACGGCGAGCGAGACGCCCTCGAACATGATGTCGGAGAGGAGCGTCGCGCCGGTCCGGTCCGAGACCAGCCATTCGACCGCGATCGGCTCCCCGGCCGAGCGTTTCAGCACGCTCTTCACCAGAACGCCCTTGTTCCCGGCGTCGAGCGAGCCCGTCACCGCGATGTCCTCGCCGGAATATTCGCCGAACCGCTTCTGGTAGGTGCGGGAGACATAGTCGCGGAATGCGGCGAGATATTTGGTCTGCTGCGCCTCCGACATGTCGCGCCAGGCGCGGCCGAGCGCGAACCTGGCGACGGCGTCCACCGCGCTCCGCCTCTCGATCAGGTCGAGGAACCGGCCGGCCCCGGTCGCGCCGCCGTCGCCGGCGTCGATCAGGCTGCGAAGCTCCTCGATCACCTCGGTGACGAAGGCTTCGGCCTCGCTCTGGCCGAGCGCGCGGGCGGCGCCGGGGAGCGCGAAGGGGAGGGAAAGCGCCAGTGCGCCAAGGGTGATGGCGCGGCGGGTCAGGGTCGGCTTCGTCATCACGTCGCGAATGCCTCCGAGGAGCTCGTGTCAGTCGCCGAAGATGTCCGGCGCCTCTTCTACGCTCGGCTCGCCCGAAACCGTCCGTCGCCGCGCCTGAACGTATGCGGTGCGGGCGGTCACGTAGCTGTCCTCGGACTCATATAGGATCTGATCTACGAGTTCCGCATTCTCCGCGCGCGACGTCACCGCGTCGACCGGCGTGCGCGCCATGTCCACCAGTTCGACCGCGGTCGCCACCTCGACGGCCCCGGTGGTGATCAGGATCGACGGATCGAGCCCGACATTGACGATCCGGCCGACGAGATGCCGCGTGGTGAGCGGGCCGAAGAACGGCGCCTCGTGATAGACGCCTTCCTCCGCGCCCCAGACCGCCAGCGTCACGCCGAAGTCGGTCGGGGTGTAGGGCAGGCCGAATTCGCGCGCCGGATCAAGCAGGCCGCCCGCGCCGATGATGGTGTTGAGCGAGAAACGCGCCAGCGCCGCGCCCGCCTCCTCGGCGTCGCCCTGCAGCAGCCGGTTGATGAAGATCGCCGGCAGCTTCAGGTGGTCCAGGCCGTTCGAGACCATGTGCTGGATCGTCGCCGGCGTCACGAAGGCGTAGCCTTGGGCGAGCGGGCTCAGAAGCGCGGTGTCGACGCCCTTGTTGAACTCGTGGATCTGCCGGTTCGTCGCCTCATAGGGGTCGGCGATCAACGCGCCGTCGGGCGTCGGGGCGGTCGCGCAGCCGGCGAGAAGAAGCGCCCCCGCCGCAGCCGCGCCCCAGGTCGATCTACGCGCTGCTGCTTCCCGCATTTTTCCGAATCCCCGCAACCTGATGCGCCCGCCGCTTCACGCTCCCTATTGCCCGACGCGGCGAAAGGGCGCAAGGCGGCGGGCATCGTGCTTCGGCCGGGCGGCGTGATCGGAGTCACGACCGGGCGTTTCCCGCGCATGGCGGAACGTGATAGAGGGCGATCGGCGGCTCCGATAGGGCGTTTCCTTAACGCCCGACCCGGTAAGGGAGCGACATGGCGGATATCGATTCAGCGGCGGGTCGGCGGGAGCTTCGGGGGGCGCTGTTCGCCTCGCGCAGGCTGCTGATCGGCGTCGGGAT
>CALFYQ010000040.1 GCA_937952085.1 uncultured Paracoccaceae bacterium
CGAAGGCAGAGGTCACAGGTTCGAATCCTGTCGAGTGCGCCAGTTCCCGAAAACGCAGCGCCCTGTTCGGTGGTCGCCGCACGTCGCCCGTAGTCGCGCCGCTGCGCGTCTCGCCGGTCAGTCCGTTTCGACCAGCCTCTCGAGCGGGATCAGCAGGCGCATCACCATCCCCTGGCCGTCGAATTCGCGGTGAAAGGCTCCGTTGAGCGCGCCGCCGATCATCGCGCGGGCGAGGCGGCTGCCGAAGCCCTCCTCGGTGGGTTTGACGGCGCCGCCCTCGACGCCGTCCTCCCGCCAGACCATCTCGAACCGGCCCTCGGTTTCGCGGCACTCGATCCGGAGGCGGCCTTCGGGGAAGGCGAGGGCGCCGTATTTCACCGCGTTGGTCGCAAACTCGTGGAGCAGGAGCGCGAAATTCGGGACGGCGCCGCCGCGGAGGCCGATCTCGCCGCCGATCACCGTCAGCCGCTCGTCGCCCTCGTCGAGATAGGGCTCGAAAATGCTGGCGATGAGGGCGCCGAGCGTCGCGCCGCGGCCGAACCGGTGCCGCGCCGCGCCCGGCAGCGCGAGGTCGTGGGCGTTGGCGAGGGCGCGGAAGCGCTCCTTCAGGTCGGCCTCGAGTTCGGCGACGGTTTCGGCGTCCCGCGCGCTCAGGCTCACGAGGCCCCCGGCCAGCGCGAAGAGGTTCTTCACGCGGTGCTCCATCTCGCGAAGCAGAAGCTCGCGCTGCTCGTCGGCGCGCCGCCGGTCGGAAATGTCCCGCGCGATCTTCGAGGCGCCGACGATCCGGCCACTCGAATCGGCGATCGGCGAAACCGAGAGGGAAATGTCGACGAGCTGGCCGTCCTTGCGACGGCGGACCGTCTCGTAGTGGTCGATGCGCTCGCCGCGGCGAATGCGGCCGAGAATGTGCGGCTCTTCGTCCTGCCGGTCTTCGGGAATCAGCATGGTGACGGGGCGGCCGACCGCCTCCGCCTCGGAATAGCCGAAGAGGCGCTCGGCGCCGCGGTTCCAGCTCGTGATGACGCCGTTCACGTCCTTCGAGAGGATCGCGTCGTCCGAGGATTCGACGATCGAGGCGAGGCGCTGGAGCGCGAGATCGTCTTGCGCCCGCCCGTCGAGGTCGCCCCCGGGCCGCTCCGCCTCCGCGAGGCGCCTGGCCTCGCGGAAGGTGTTGACCGCCCCGACGACTTGGCCGTCGTCATCTCGGAGGAGGTCGATGGTCGCCTCTGCCGTCAGGCGCGATCCGTCGGGCCGCTCGATGACGACCCGTTCGTCACGAAAGCTCCGCCCCGTGGCGAGCGCGACGGCCATCGCGCACTCGGTTCGAAGGATCGGCGCGCCGCTGAGGTCGAAGAGGCGGAAGGAGCCGCAAAACTGCTCCGCCGCATCGCCCGCGACGGGCCTGCGGCCCCAGAGCGCCTCCGCAGCCGGGTTCCAGCGCAGGAGCCGCCCCTCGGCGTCGCAGAGGTAGACGCCGATCGGCAGCGCGTCCAGCAGGCGCGCATCGTCGTAGTGGCGCTCGGATGAGCAGGTCGCGCCAAGAGGCGCGGTCGCCGTGCTGGGCATCAAAGTCCAATCTTCGGATCAGGCGCGTCGCTGTGGCCGGCGGCGACGATTCGAGACTACCGGCGCTTGGCGCGCCTGAACAGTCGTCCGTCAAGAATTGGAGCCATGTGCCCGGCGCATTTCTAGACGAGACGGGATTGCTCGATCGCCGCGCGGACGAAATCCGCGAAGAGCGGATGGGGCGCGAACGGTTTCGACTTCAACTCCGGGTGGAACTGAACGCCGACGAACCACGGATGATCCGGAATCTCTACGATTTCGGGCAGCTCGCCGTCGGGCGAGAGGCCGGAAAAGCGAAGGCCGCTCTCTTCCAGCAGTTTCTGATACTTGCGGTCGACCTCATAGCGGTGGCGATGGCGCTCGGAGATCGTGGTGGCGCCATAGATCTCCGCCACGCGGCTCCCTTCCGCCAGCATCGCGTCATAGGCGCCGAGCCGCATCGTGCCGCCCTTCTGGTCCTCCACCTTGCGTCGGACGAGGCGGTTGCCCTCGACCCATTCCGCCATGTGGTAGACGACGTGCTCGAAGCGGCCGCCGCCGGCCTCGTGGTCGAATTCCTGCGAGCCGGCGCGGCCGAGCCCGGCGAGGTTCCGCGCCGCCTCGATCACCGCCATCTGCATGCCGAGGCAGATGCCGAGATAGGGCACCCGCCGCTCCCGCGCGAACTGCGCCGCGCGGATCTTGCCCTCGGTGCCGCGCTCGCCGAAGCCGCCGGGGACGAGGATGGCGTGGAAGCCCTGCAGATGCGGCGCCGGGTCCTCCCGCTCGAAGATCTCGGCGTCGAGCCATTCCGCCTTCACCTTCACCCGGTTGGCGAAGCCGCCATGGGTGAGCGCCTCGGCGAGCGACTTGTAGGCGTCTTCGAGGCGGACATACTTGCCGACGACGGCGATCCGCACCTCGCCGTCCGGGTTCTCGATCCGCTCCGCCACGTCGAGCCAGCGTTCGAGCTGCGGCTTCGGCGCGGGGGAGATGCCGAAGGCGGTCAGCACCGCCTGGTCGAGCCCGACCTCGTGATAGGCGAGCGGCGCCTTGTAGATCGACGAGAGGTCCATGGCGGGGATCACCGCCTCGGCCCGCACGTTGCAGAAAAGGGCGATCTTCGCCCGCTCCGTCTCCGGGATCGGGTGCTCGGTGCGGCAGACGAGGATGTCCGGCTGGAGGCCGATGGAGCGGAGCTCTTTCACCGAATGCTGGGTCGGCTTCGTCTTCAGCTCATGGCTGGCGGCGAGATAGGGCAGGAGCGTCAGGTGCATCAGGATGCAGTCGCCCTTCGGGCGCTTCTGCATGAATTGCCGGATCGCCTCGAAGAAGGGCAGGCCTTCGATGTCGCCTACCGTGCCGCCGATCTCGCAGAGCATGAAATCGGTCTCGTCGTCGCCGATGGCGAGCCAGTCCTGGATCTCGTTGGTGACGTGCGGGATCACCTGGATCGTCTTGCCGAGATAGTCGCCCTTCCTCTCCTTCTCGAGCACGTTGGTGTAGATGCGCCCGGAGGAGACGCTGTCGGTGCGCCGGCAGGGGACGCCGGTGAAGCGTTCGTAATGGCCGAGATCTAGATCGGTCTCGGCGCCGTCATCGGTGACGAAGACCTCGCCGTGCTCGAACGGGCTCATCGTGCCCGGGTCGACGTTGAGATAGGGATCGAGCTTTCGCAGCCGGACGGAAAAGCCGCGCGCCTGCAAGAGCGCGCCGAGCGCGGCCGAGGCGAGGCCCTTGCCGAGCGAGGACACGACGCCGCCGGTAATGAAGATATAGCGCGCCACGTTCGTCCCCCGTGAATCGTCTGTCCTGCGGCGTCCCATCATCTCGCGGTCGCATCGTCAACGAACGCGAGATGTTGATCCACGGGAGGTGAGAGATAGCGCATTCGTTCGCGCCCGACAACCACGTGCGCGCGCCTCGGAGGGCATTGCCGCCATGCGCGAGGGGCTGCGCGAGCGGCGCTGCCGGCGCGGCGAAACCGCGCCTCCATGGGGTGTCCGTATCCGGAACCGGGCGGCCGACGGGGCCGCGTCCGCCGCTTACTCGCTGCGGAGCGCGACGGCGCCCTCGCTCGGCGCCTCTGCGGCGCGGGCGGGCGGCGGCGGCGGGGCGGCGACATGCGCGGCGCGCGGATAAGCCGCGCGGATCGCGTCCGCCGAGAGATCGACGTTCTTCGCCACTTCCGGGCCGGAGCCGAGCGGGCCGAAGGCTTCGCCATCGACCACGATGTAGACCGCGCCGGCGTTGCCGGCGCGAAGTTCCGGCGCCGCGGCGTCCGCCGGCAGCGTGAAATGCTCGCCGGGGCCGAGAATGCCGGTGAAGAGCACGCGGCGCTCGCCGTCCCGGACGCGGACCCAGGCGTCCTCGAGGGCGAGGACGTCGACGCCGCGCGCGGAGAGCGCGGCGGGGGTGACGGAAACCGGCGCAGCGGCGGCGAGGGCGGCCGGCGCGGCGGCGGCGCCTTCCGCGGAAGCTGCGTCAGCCTCGGCCTCGGCTTCGGCGAGACTCTCGGCCTGCGGAGCCGGCGAATCCGGCGTCGCGTAGATGCCGGCGCGACGCGGGTCGATCGAGGAGATCGGCCCGTCGCGGAGCGCGACCACGGGCGGCGGCGCCTCCTGCGCGGCATAGATCGCGGCGAGCGAGGCGCGGGCGGAATCCGGCGCCGCCTCGGCGGCGGCGGCCGGCGCCGGCTCTTCCGGCATGGCGAAGTTCGGCGCCACGACCAGCACTTCGGGCGCGGTCGGAAGCGGCGCGAAGCCGAGGCGCTGGATGTCGCGGAGGAGGCTCCAGCCGCCATAGCCGAGCGCGGCCACGACGGCGGCGAGCGCCAGTACCGAGCCGAGACTGCGGAGGAGCGTCGCCGCCTCCCGGGCGGAGCCGTTCGAGGCGCCGGAGAAGCGCGGTCCGGAAACGGCGCGGTCGATCGCCGAATTGCGAAGCGTGGCCGGCTTCGGCCGCGCGACGGCGACAGCCGGGCTCTCGCCGCCGCGCGCCGGCGCCGGCGGCCGTTTCACCTTCGGCTGAAGGTCTTCGGTCGGGGCGACGCCGCCGAAGCCCGATTCGGCGCAGAAGCGGCCATAGACCTCGTCTTCGTCGAGATCGAGATAGCGCGCATAGGCGCGGACATAGCCGGATGCGAAACCGGCATGCGGGAAGGCGCCGGCGTTCGCGCCCTCGATCGCGGCGATGTAGTCCGCCTTGATGCGAAGTTCGCGCTGAACGTCGAGCAGGGACTTGCCCTTCGAGGCGCGCTCGCCACGAAGCTCGTCGCCGAGGCTTACCTCGTACGAGTCAAATCCGCGCAATCCGGGAAGGACCTCGATTCCCATGCCCGAGTCTTAACCTCTCCCACACGCGCCGGGTTTAGGTCCGACG
>CALFYQ010000041.1 GCA_937952085.1 uncultured Paracoccaceae bacterium
TCTATTCGATCGAGGATCTGGCGCAGCTCATCTACGACCTGAAGCAGATCAACCCTGAGGCCAAGGTCTGCGTGAAGCTGGTCGCCTCCTCCGGCGTCGGCACCATCGCGGCCGGTGTCGCCAAGGCGAAGGCGGACGTGATCCTCGTCTCCGGCCACAATGGCGGCACCGGCGCGAGCCCGCAGACCTCGATCAAGTATGCGGGGCTCCCGTGGGAGATGGGCCTCACCGAGGCGCATCAGGTTCTGGCGCTCAACAAGCTCCGAGAGCGGGTGACGCTCCGCACCGATGGCGGGCTCCGCACCGGCCGGGACATCGTGATCGCCGCGATGATGGGCGCGGAGGAGTTCGGCGTCGGCACCGCGGCGCTGGTCGCGATGGGCTGCATCATGGTGCGGCAGTGCCAGTCGAACACCTGCCCGGTCGGCGTCTGCGTGCAGGACCCGCGGCTTCGCGAGAAGTTCACCGGCACGGCGGACAAGGTGGTGAACCTCTTCACCTTCCTCGCCACCGAGATCCGCGAGATCCTGGCGGAGATCGGCGCTCACAGCCTCGAGGAGATCATCGGCCGGGCCGACCTCCTCACCCAGGTCAGCCGCGGCGCCGCGCATCTCGACGATCTCGACCTCAACCCGATGCTGGTGCGGGTCGATGAGGGGGCGAAGCTCTCCTACCCGATGGGCAAGCCGCGGAACGCCGTGCCGGACACGCTCGACGCCCAGATCGTGCAGGACGCGCAGCCCTTCTTCCGCGACGGCGAGAAGATGCAGCTCTCCTACACCGTCCGGAACACGCACCGGACCATCGGAACCCGCGTCTCCTCCCACATCGTCCGCCGGTTCGGGATGCGGAACGAGTTGCAGCCGAACCACCTGACGGTGCGGCTCAACGGCTCCTGCGGCCAGAGCCTCGGCGCCTTCGCGACGCGCGGCCTGAAGCTCGAAGTCTGGGGCGACTCGAACGACTATGTCGGCAAGGGCCTCTCCGGCGGCTTCATCACCGTCCGCCCGCCGCTCGAAAGCCCGCTGCAGCCGCATGAGAACACGATCATCGGCAACACCGTGCTCTATGGCGCGACCGAAGGCCGGCTCTTCGCCAACGGCCGGGCCGGCGAGCGGTTCTGCGTGCGGAACTCCGGCGCGACGGTGGTCGTCGAGGGCTGCGGCTCGAACGGCTGCGAATACATGACTGGCGGCGTCGCGGTGATCCTCGGCCGGGTCGGCGACAATTTCGGCGCCGGCATGACGGGCGGCATGGCCTTCGTGCTCGACCGTGACAGCAAGTTCGAGACGCGAGTGAACGCCGAAACGCTGATCTGGCGGCGCATCGGCTCCCGCCACTGGGAGAGCCTGGTGCAGAACCTCGTCATCGACCACGCGGCCGAGACGGGCAGCCCACTCGCGCAGGAGCTGCTGCGCGACTGGGACGACGCGCTGGAGCATATCTGGCAGGTCTGCCCGAAGGAGATGGTGAGCCGCCTCGCCCATCCGCTGGAGGACGACGCGGCCGCAAAGCGCGCCTGAGCCGGCCCATATCCCAGCGCGGCGCGCTCCCTCGCGGGGCGCGCCGCGCGCCTTTTCGCACGCCGCCGCGGCCCGAAGCCGGACGGCGCCGCGTTTCTCACAGGACGCGGCGGCGCCCGGCGGCCTATCTTTGCCTAGAAGATACGCGGCGGCGGAAGGAGACGACATGCGGCGGATGGCGGCTTGCCTGGCGGCGATGGTCCTCACCGGAGCGGCGGAGGCTAGGGCGGAACGCGTCTGCGTCGAGGAGCTGGCCGGCACCTGCCTGAAATACGAGGAGCGCGCGGCGGCTACGGCGCCGGCGCGCATCGTCTCGCCCGCCGAATCCGCCGAACGGGCGCTCGGGCTGGACGAAGCGGCCCGGCGGCGTGTGCAGGCCGCGCTCAACCGCGCCGGCTTCGCCGCAGGGACGCCGGACGGCGCCTTCGGCGCGCGCACCCGGCAGGCCATCGCCGCCTGGCAGCAGGCAAACGGAAGGAGCCCCTCGGGTTTTCTCGGCGCCAGTGACGTGACCGCGCTTCTCGCCGCGCCGGAGCCCGCGCCAGCGCCCCAGTCCGCTCCGGCGGCCACGCCCCCCGCTGCGCCGGCGCCGGCCGTATCGCAGCCCGCGCCGGCGGCTCAGCCGCTCCGGCTCACGGCGCGGACGCGGCTTGGCCCGGCGCGCTTCGACGTTTCCGCCGAGGGCGCCGCGGGCGGCCGCGCCGTGCTGACCCTGGAAATGGAGACGATCAGCGCGCCGGACCGGTTCCGCCAATCCTGCGACGTGCCGGCGACCGGCTCCTTCTCCTGCATGATGCACCAGTCGGGCTGGAAGCCGGTGCGCGTGAGGGGCGCGCTCCCGGAGGTCGAGTTCGGCTTCGACGCCCGCACGCTCGTCGTCGGCGACCCGAACGCTCAGGACTCGCCGAGCCGGCTCGAACTCACGCTTCGCTAGAGGCGGTGCGAAACCGGAACGAGCCGGGCGCAAGGCCCGGCTCGTCGCATTCTTCCGGCCGTTGGCGGCGTCCCGCCGCGCGCCGCCTTACTCAGCGGTCAGGAGCGGCGGGCGGTTCTCCGGCAGGCGCTTCGCTTCGGGCGCGGCGATATCGAGGTGAAGCTTCCCGTCCCTCACCTCGATCCGCACCAGCCCGCCCTTGGCGAGCTTGCCGAAGAGAAGTTCCTCGGCCAGCGGCTTCTTGATGTGCTCCTGGATCACGCGGCCGAGTGGGCGCGCGCCCATCCGGTCATCGTAGCCCTTGTCGGCGAGCCATTCGGCCGCCGCCGGCGTCAGTTCGATGGCGACGCCGCGGTCGAGAAGCTGCGCCTCGAGCTGGAGCACGAACTTCTCTACGACCTGCAGGATCACCGGCCGCGGCAGCGCGCCGAAACTGACCACCGCGTCGAGCCGGTTGCGGAATTCGGGGCTGAACGCCTTCTCGATCGCCGCCACGTCCTCGCCCTCGCGCCGGTCGCGGCCGAAGCCGATGGCGTTCTGCGCCTGCTCCTGCGCCCCGGCGTTCGAGGTCATGATCAGGACGACGTTGCGGAAGTCGACCGACTTGCCGTTGTGGTCGGTCAGCTTGCCGTGGTCCATCACCTGCAGAAGGATGTTGAAGACATCCGGGTGCGCCTTCTCGATCTCGTCCAGCAGCAGCACGACATGCGGGTGCTGGTCGACGCCGTCGGTCAGAAGGCCGCCCTGGTCGAAGCCGACATAGCCCGGAGGCGCGCCGATCAGCCGGCTCACCGAATGCTTCTCCATGTATTCCGACATGTCGAAGCGGAGGAGTTCGACGCCGAGAATGTCGGCGAGCTGCTTGGCCACCTCGGTCTTGCCGACGCCGGTCGGGCCCGCGAAGAGGTAGGAGCCGATCGGCTTCTCCGGCTCGCGGAGCCCTGCGCGGGATAGCTTGATCGCCGAGGCGAGCGCGTCGATCGCCGCGTCCTGGCCGAAGACGACCCGCTTCAGCTTGCCCTCGAGATCCTTCAGAAGCTCCGCATCGTCCTTCGAGACGGATTTCGGCGGGATCCGGGCGATCTTGGAGACGACCGCCTCGATCTCCTTCACGCCGATGGTCTTCTTGCGCTTCGACTCGGGCAGGAGGTGCTGCGCCGCGCCGGCCTCGTCGATCACGTCGATCGCCGAGTCGGGCAGCTTCCGGTCATTGATGTAGCGATGCGCGAGATCCACCGCCGCCTTCACCGCGTCATTGGTGTAGCGAAGCTCGTGATGCTCCTCGAAATAGGGCTTGAGGCCCCGGAGGATCTTCACCGCGTCGTCCTGCGACGGCTCGTTCACGTCGATCTTCTGGAACCGGCGGGAGAGCGCGCGGTCCTTCTCGAAGTGCTGGCGGAACTCCTTGTAGGTGGTCGAGCCCATGCAGCGGAGCGAGCCGGACTGGAGCGCCGGCTTCAGAAGGTTCGAGGCGTCCATCGCGCCGCCGGAGGTGGCGCCGGCGCCGATCACGGTGTGGATCTCGTCGATGAAGAGGATGGCGTCGGGGTGCTCCTCGAGTTCCTTCACCACCGCCTTCAGTCGCTCCTCGAAATCGCCGCGATAGCGGGTTCCGGCGAGGAGCGCGCCCATGTCGAGCGAGAAGATCGTGGCGCCCGCGAGAACGTCGGGCGTCTCGCCCTCGACGATCTTTTTGGCGAGGCCCTCGGCGATGGCGGTCTTGCCGACGCCAGGGTCGCCGACCAGGAGCGGGTTGTTCTTGCGGCGGC